>JBDSGC010000209.1:0-3353 GCA_039919215.1 Thermoanaerobaculia bacterium
CGGTGCTGTAATGAACGTCCCTGCTGTGGTGGCCCGTACCTGATACGTGAATTCGTGTACGCCTTCGGAGAGCCGGGTGGCGAAAAGCTGCACGCGATCGTCATGGCGCTCGACGTGATCGAACCCGCCGCGCTTCCACCACGCCATCCAGTCGTCACCCTGCGTTTCCGTCCTTCGCTGCTGCTCGGCCAGGTCGGTCGCGGTGGTGGCGAACCACGACTCCACCGGCTCGGTGCCTGCGGGAATCGGATCGGTGACCGCCACGAAGCGGCGCTCTTTGGTGTTCCGGATCTTCAGCGTGACCCTGATCAATTCTCCCGCTTTGAATTCCTTCACCGAGTAGCGGCGCTCGATGCCGATGCCGCGATCGAGCGGCTCATGAACCGCTCCGGCCGGCACGTAGCGCAGTCTCATCAGGTAGAAGAGCGTCCCGCTGCCCTGTCGTTCGAAGGTGACCGTCTGCTCTGCTTGTTTTTTCTCGAGCAACGAGGCCATCGCCACGTCGTGGTTCTTTGCCGACGTGCTCCGTCCACGGAACGCGTCGCTGGCCAGTGAGGCACCACCCATCGAAACGGCCGCGGTGAAGTCCGGTTCGGTGCTTTCGTAGCGGCGGTAGTAGTCGACCAGCGACTCCATGGCCCAGACGTTTTCCTGGGTGTTGCCCCAGCGTCCATACGTGCGCGCGCTCATCAGCCAGCGCACCATCTGTTTGACCAGCGCCTCGTCCTTGCCGTGTCGCACCATCGTATCCAGCACGATGGCGGTGGTGCGGACGTTCGAGTTCCAGAAGTACAGAAGGTTCGGATCGCTGAGCTCCTCCGCATGCGCGCTGCCACCCTCGGGAAGAACGGCGTTGTGCATGCGCCGATACAGATCGTCGACCCGGGCGCTCTTCTCACCCTTGATCTCCAGCGCGTCGGCAAGGAAGGCCAGACCGAACACCGGCATATGGTCGGCGTAGGACTGCAACCGCGTCAGATGGCTGTCGACGTTCTTCCCACCCTCCGCCAGAACTTTCGCGGCGAAGGCCTGCCACGCCGTGTAGGCAGGCCACCATCCCTCATTCGTGGGGCGCTTCGTTTTGAGCTCCCCATCGAGATAGGAGTAGGCCCGCTCGAGAACATCGGCATTCACTGCGTAGCCCAGCTTTCCTGCGCGCTGCAGCACGTGCAGCACATCGGCGGTGAGATACGGAGATTCGCTCCAGCATTCGCCCGGCCAGTAGGCGAAGCCGCCATCGCCGCACTGAAACTTCTCGAGCTCGCGGATGGTGGTCTGGGCGGTGGCGCGGGCGGTCCTGGCGTCAATCTTGGGAAGCGAGAATGCCTGGCCGAGGTCGGAGACCAGCATGAGGGCCATGGCGCCGGAGGCGCGCTGTTCCGCGCAGCCGTAGGGATAGTCGACCAGATATTGCGCGCCTTCGCTCAAGCCGACCATGGCCGTCGACGCCAGCTCGACATGCAGCCCCCCGGAGCCTGGAAGGACATCCGAGGGAATGGAGAGCGTCTCTTTTGCGGAAGGATTGGCTTCGCCGTATGCCGCCACGGTTTCGGAAGGGGTGAGGACGCGGACCGGCAGCGTGTCTTCGAACGCATCCGTCTCGCCGTTGAGAGAGACGCTCATCCGGATGCGCGCGATGCCCGGTGCCCGGGCGACCGCAGGGAACCGCACTTCGGGAGCGCCGCCGGCTGCCACATCGACTGACGAACGAGTCTCCCCGCTGAATTCGACGATGGAGGGATCCAGCGATTGGATGGTGACCGTGGCCTTGCCTGCCTGCTTGAGCTGCGAATGCACGACGGCGCCGAAGAGTGCCTGGTCGCCCGCGGCAAGGAAGCGAGGAAACGCGGCGGACAGCAGAACCGGTTTGCTGATGCGGATCTCGTTCTGGGCCCAGCCGAATCGCGACGAACGATCGCCCGCCACCGCCATGATGCGATACGTGCTCAACGACTCCGGCAGGGTGATCTCCGTGCGCGCATGCCCCTTCGCGTCGGTGACGATCGAGCCGACCCAGAACGCCAGAACGCGAAAGTCTTTCCGGATCACGCCGGGACCGGCGTCGTTGCCACCACCGCCGCCTTCTGCTGGACCCTTTGGCGTGAGCACACGTCGGCTGACGATCTTCTGGCGCGAGTCGTCGTTGACCACCTGCAACGCTTTGCGCAGATAGATCTCCCGGAGGATGTCGGGCGTCTTGTAACCGGTGAGCGACAGCACGCCGTAGTCGACGGCCCACAACGTCACCTCGGATCGCACCGGCTGATTGGCAGCGTCATGAACGTCGAGATCGATGCGCGCCCTGGTGGCCGGCCGGTATTCCTCACGATTCGCCTGAACCGCCACCTTCAATCGTTTCGAGGCGTCCTCGACGTCGAGCTCCACATAACCCAGACGGAACGCAGGCTTCCCTGGGTCCGACTGGTCGTCGATCCCTTCCTTCGTCCGTCCTTTGAGCAGCAGAATCGAGACATACACGTTCGGGATGTCCTTTTCTGTGATGGGAACGGAGACCGTCGTCTGGGTCGAGGTCAGCGCAAAGGTCTTCCAGGTGCGCACCCCCTCGCGCTCGGTGGTCAGCAGCGCCGTGGCGTGTTCCCACGGCGACTTGACCATCACCCGTGCGGTGTCGCCGGGACGGTACGTTTTCTTTTCCGGAACGAGATCGATGCGATTGTGGTCGTAGCGCTCCCAAGCGGTGTATCCCGCCCCGATGGCATAGAACGAGGTGCGCGTCGTCGTCGAGCGCCCTTCGGCGTCGGTGGCCGTGGCCAGGAGAACGTATTGACCACCGGCGTCGAGCGCAACGTGGAACGGCACCGGCTGCGCCGCGGAGGTGATCGTCCAGTGACCGGCTGGGATCTCCTTGCGCTGCGTTTCCCAGTTGTAGAAGCCGCGACCTTCCGCTTTCCGGACGCTGTTCCACTGGATCCGCTGCAGATCGAGGGTGACCGGAACGTCCGCCGTCATCGTGCCGTCCAGGGCCACCGCGACGACCGCGGTATCGAAGCCTTTTGCTGCTTCGGTGAAGTAGGGCGGCTGCCGCAGACCGACATACCAGGGGGCTGGATCCACACGGAAGGTGGTGCGGTTGGCGATCTTCTGCCGCGACACGTCAGTGACCTCACCCTCCAGGCGATAGGACCAGGGATGGCCGGCCTTCCGGTCGGTGTCCAGAGAGAGGCGAAGGTCTCCTTTGGCATCGAGCTTCGGCTCTTTGGTGGAGATCGTTTCGGCGCTCTTGCGATGCTCCCAGTCCTCACCAAGGAACGTGTACTGCTCTTCCGGAAAGCGATCTCGGATTGCCTTCGGCACGTCATCGACCGGGATGCGTCCCCAGGTCCACTTCACCG
>JBDSGC010000210.1:0-7209 GCA_039919215.1 Thermoanaerobaculia bacterium
CGGCTGCCACGACATCGTTGGCCGCCAGGTTGATGACGGGCTGGTAGTACAGGGCGAACTCCTTGCGCTCCAGGCCCCGGCGAATGCTGTTCTCCAGGGCCATACGCTCCACAGCGCGCTGACTGAGAGCGGGAGAGGACATCCGGAAGGTGTTGCGGCCTGCGTCCTTGGCGGTGTACATGGCGTGATCGGCATGCTTCATCAGCGTCTCGCCGTCCTGTCCGTCGTCCGGATAGAGGGCGATGCCGACGCTGGCACTGACGAACAACTGTTCGCGTTCGACCACGAAGGGAGCATGCAACGCGTGCAGAATGGACGTGGCCACCACCACGGCCTCCTCCTCGGCGCGCAATCCAGGCACGATGATGGCGAACTCGTCGCCCCCGGAACGACACACGGTGTCTTCGGAGCCCACCGCCGTGATCACCCGCTTCGATACGAGCCGGATCAGTTCATCCCCCACTCCGTGACCCAGCGAGTCATTGATGTTCTTGAAGCGGTCCAGATCGAGGAGCATCACTGCCACCCGGTTCCCCTGCCGCTCGGCATGGGCCACCGCGACGTGCAGCTGTTCGCGGAAGAGGGCGCGATTGGGCAGTTGCGTGAGCGCGTCGTGATACATCTGGAACTCGGCCTGCTGCTCGGCGCGGTGGCGGTCGGTCACGTCGACGATGGTCCCGCGCAACGAGGAGTCCGAGGGATCTTCGCTCAGGCTGACGTTCACCAGCATCCAGACCGGTACGCCGTCCGCGCGGCGAACACAGATCTCCGCGTTGACCACGTTCTTCTGCCGGCGCAGGAGCTCCCGCAGATGTTCCGCGTCGGAAATCGAACAGTAGTCGAGACGGAAACCGGCGGCCAGCAGCGCGGAGCCATCCTCGAATCCGAGCATTCGCCCGCAGGCGTTGTTGCAGGTGGTGAACTCCCCCTGATCGGTCATCTCAAACACGCCCGCAAGATTGCTCTCGAACAGCTGCCGGTAGCGCCGTTCCGACTCTTTCAACGCCGCGGTGGACGCCGCCTCGGCAGTCACGTCGACCACCGCCACCACCCGCGCCGGGCGACCCTGGTAGGTCACACTCTTTCCTCGCAGCTGGACCAGGAACGGTGTGCCGTCACGCTTCTTCGCCACTCCGCGGTACGACTGCTCCGAGCCGGTCGCAATTTTCTCTTTCAGAAGATCGACGTATTCAGGCGTGGCCACCTCCATCACATTCCTGCCGATCAACTCGTTGACTTCGTAGCCGCACATTTCTGCCAACTGCCTGTTGGCCATCACGATCTCTCCCTCGCGATGGATAGCGATCCCCTCGAAACTGGCGTCGGCCAGCTTTCGGAAGCGTTCCTCGCTCTCCTTGAGCCGGTAACGCCAGTGAGCCAGTAAAAGGGCAGCCGCGCCGAACAGCAGGACTGCAGCCCCGGCGACCTGGGCCGGCGGAACTTTCCAGTGCTGCAAAAACGGGAACCACTGCATGGGGCTCCTTCGCTCCTCGGAATCGCGGGATCGACAGGTCAAGCAGATGCGGTCGGCGTGCCCATCAGCAAGTCAGGAGATGATGACAGGGATTCTTCTTTCCGGACTCATAAGATCGACTCTGCGAACCTTCCAAAAAGATGCGGCCATGCCTCAGACCGTGAGCAATAGGAGCCTGCGCGGCAGAGAGTCTTGGAGCGCGATCATGGCCGAGCCTTGGACAACCAGCGCCGCCGGCCGTGCCGGCCTACATCCCCATCGGATGCCAGACCGTCTTCATCTCCTGAAAGTCGAAGATGGCGTATGGCGACTGGGAGAGGCGGGGGTCGGTCCAGCCGACCGTCTCGGCATCGAAGTGAATGATTCTCTTCACATTCTCCGCCGCGGTTCGCTGCACTGCCGCTCTGGCGGAGACTTCCACGCCGGTGGTGTCGATGGCGTTGACATCCATGTGGGAGCTCAGCCACGGAATGAGCTCGCTCTTCACGCCGGAGATGAGGTTGATGACACCTGCGGGGACATCGCTGGTCACGAATGCTTCGGCCAGGGTGATTGCAGCGAGCGGGCGGCTCTCCGAGGTGATGGCCACCACGGTGTTCCCGCCGACCAGCGCGGGAGCGATGCGGGAGACCAGACCGAGGAGTGAAGGTTCTTCCGGCGCGACCACGCCGACCACCCCGGTCGGCTCGGGGACGGTGAAGTTGTAGTACGGGCCGGCGACCGGATTGACCGAACCGAATACCTGGGGATATTTGTCGCTCCATCCCGCGTAGTAAACCCAACGGTCGATGACGCGGTCCATCTCCTTGCGGGCCTCCACGGCAGACACGCCCTGGCTGCGCAGTTCCTCCACCAGTTCGCCCGCGCGAGCCTCGCAGACTTCGGCGATGCGATAGAGAATCTGTCCTCGGTTGTACGCGGTCTTCCCGCCCCACCCTGGCTGCGCCTTGCGGGCAGCCTGGACTGCGTTGCGAAGATCCTTGCGAGAGCCACGGCAGGCATTGGCCACCAGCGCTCCCCCTTTGCCCTGGATCGGGTAGAAGCGGCCCGATTCGGTTCGCGGAAACTCTCCATTGATGTAGAGCTTGTAAGTCTTGCGAACGTTCAGTCTCGGCACGAGCGCTCCCGGGAGAGGGAATGATTCGGTTTCACGGGTGCTGCGGAGGAACTGGCCATCGGTTTCATCAGCGGTTTCATGAGGGATTTCATGAGAGCACCACGTACGGAGCGAGTCCGTGCAGCCCGCCCTCCCGGCCGAATCCAGACTCTTTGAATCCGCCGAATGGCGACGTGGGGTCGAACTTGTTGTAGGTGTTGGCCCAGATGACACCGGCCTTGAGCGCCTGGGCCATCTTCAAAATGCGCGAGCCCTTCTCGGTCCACACGCCTGCAGAGAGACCGTACGGCGTGTTGTTCGCCTTCTCGATCGCTTCTTCCGGTGTGCGGAACGTCAAAACCGAGAGCACCGGCCCGAAGATCTCTTCCTGGGCGATGCGGCTCGATGCGGCCACCCCGGTGAAGAAGGTGGGGCGGAACCAGAAGCCGCGATCGGGCACCGAGCAGGCCGACTGGAACATCTCCGCCCCTTCCTCGATGCCGCTGTCGACCAGTTCCTGAATCTTCTCGAGCTGCGCGCGCGAGTTGATCGCGCCGACGTCGGTGTTCTTGTCGAGAGGATTGCCCACCCGCAGCGTGGTGATGCGGTCGCGCAGCTTACGGATGATCGGTTCCAGCACCGACTCCTGAACGAAGAGGCGCGACCCGGCGCAGCAGACGTGCCCCTGGTTGAAGTAGATGCCGTTGACGATGCCTTCCACCGCCTGATCCAGTGGTGCGTCCTCGAATACGATATTGGGCGCCTTCCCTCCCAGCTCCAGGGTCAGCTTCTTCAGCGAGCCGGCCACCGATCGACGAATCTTCTTGCCGACATCGGTGGAGCCGGTGAAGGCGATCTTGTCGACGTCCGGGTGGCTGACCAGCGCGGCGCCGGTGACACCCGCGCCGGTGATGATGTTCACCACGCCCGGGGGCAGTTCCGCCTCCTGAAAAATCGCCGCCAGCATCAGCGACGTGAGCGGCGTGGTCTCGGCCGGCTTGAGGACCACGGTGTTGCCAGCGGCCAGCGCTGGCGCGATCTTCCAGGCCGCCATCAGCAGCGGAAAGTTCCAGGGGATGATCTGCGCGGCCACGCCCACCGGCGACACCGTCCGGTTCGGGAAGGCGTACTCCATCTTGTCTGCCCAGCCGGCGTAGTAGAAGAAGTGGGCCGCGGCCAGCGGGATGTCGATATCGCGAGACTCCTTGATCGGCTTGCCGCCGTTCATGGTTTCGACCACGGCCAGGGCCCGCGACTTCTCCTGGATCAGCCGGGCGATGCGGAAGATGTACTTGGCCCGCTCGCTGGCAGAGATCCTCCGCCACACCTTGTCATAGGCGCGACGGGCCTCCCGCACCGCTCGATCGACATCCTCCGCATCCCCATCGGCCACTTCGGCCAGCGTCTCCTCGGTGGCCGGATTGATGGTCTCGAACCAGCGTTTGGAGTGCGGAGCCACGAATTTGCCGCCGATGAAGTGGTCGTAACGCGATTCGATCCTGACGTGATCGGTCGATTCCAGCGAGGGGGCGTAGTGCCAGTCCACCAGCGAACTGCTGGCGGCGCCCGGGGTCAGTCGGTCTTTCGTTTCGATGGCTGTGGTGGTCATAGTTTGCAAGCCTGCGTGCGAACCGCAGAATTCAGTCCATGGTGAAGTAGTCGCCACTTTGATACGCGCCGGTGGTCTCTTTCCTCAGCTGCATCAACACGTCATTGAGCAGCGAGGAGGCGCCGAAGCGGAACAGGTCGGGGGTCATCCAGTCGGGTCCCATGGTCTCGTATAGAAGGGTGAGATACGCCAGAGCCAGTTTGGCGTTGGAGATCCCGCCCGCCGGCTTCATCCCGATCCGTTTTCCGGTCTCATGATGAAAGTCGCGAATGGCTTCCAGCATCACCAGCGTGACCGGAAGGGTGGCATTCACGGTGACCTTCCCGGTGGAGGTCTTGATGAAATCCGCTCCTGCGAACATGGCGATCAGCGACGCCCTGCGCACCTGGTCGTAACCGGCAAGCTCGCCCGTCTCCAGAATGACTTTGAGGTGCGCCGGACCACAGGCTTCCTTGACCTCGGCCACTTCGTCAAACACCTTCTGGTAGTTGCCCGACAGGAAGGCACCGCGATCGATCACCATGTCGATCTCGTCTGCCCCCGCCGCAACGGCCTGACGAGTTTCCTCGACCTTGATCGACGTGAAGGTCTGGCCGCTCGGAAAGCCGGTGGCCACCGAGGCGATGTGGACGCCGCTGCCGCGGAGAGCCTCCTCCACGAAGCCGATCATCGCCGGGTACACGCACACGGCAGCCACGTGCGGGATCTCGCGATTGGAAGGCTCTGGGCGCATGGCCTTCTGGCAGAGCGCCCAGACCTTGCCCCGGGTGTCTTTCCCTTCCAGCGTGGTGAGATCCATCATGCTGATCGCCAGTTTCAGACCCCACACCTTGGAGTCCTTCTTCAACGACCGCTTGGCCAGCGAAGCTGCGCGCTCTTCGACGGCCACCGCGTCAACGCCGTGTGCCATCTCCATGGCATCGGCGATGCTGCGGCGAAAGGTCGCCGGATGAAACGAAGACGGCTGGGTGACGAGCGATTCGCTCATGGCGCCTCCAAAGTATCACGCCACAGTGGGGTGGCTGGGGGCCGGCGGCCAGCGGGCCGCCCGCCCCAACACGAGCTCTTACTTGATGACGCCGCGGCGTCTCTGAAACGCTTCGTTGCGTACGCGCCACACGCCGTTGTTGAGCGTCCACACATCGGAGAAAAAGGCTCCCGCGTAGCCACCGAACAGGACCATCTCGTTCCTGGAGTAGTCGAAATCCATACGACCATTTTCGCGAGCCTCGGGCATTCCGTCGGTGGCGATCCTCTTCCACGTGCTGCCGTCGAACTCCCAGGTGTCATCGGAGTAGACCTGGGTCTGAACCAGACCGTTGATCTCCAGCCGCAGGCCGCCGAAAAGCACGACCTTGCTCGTTCTCGGATCGACGGCCACCTGCGCGCCATAACGGGCGCCCGGTGTGCCGCCCACTGGCTTGATCTCCGTCCACCCGCTGCCATCGAACGACCACATGTCGCCGAGGCGCGTCAGGACGTCCTGGGAGGTCAGCCGTCCCAACCCACCGAACAAAACGGTCCGTTTCAGGGTGGGGTCGTACCACATGGCCGTGAGGTCGCGCGAGGGTGCGGGATTGCGCTTCTGGCGCGACCACAAGGTGCCGTCCCAGGTCCAGGTCTCGTCGAGGTAGTTGGTATCGAATCCGCCGAACAGAACCGTCTTTTTCAGGTTGGCGTCGTAAACCATGCTGCTGCGCCGGCGTGGAGAAGGGGCATCTTTGAGCGAGTCGAACTTCTTCCACGCGGCCCCATCCCACTCGAATGTGGCGGAGGTGTCGCAGACCACCACCAGCTTCTGGCGGTCGCTGTCGTACGCGGAATTGGGATAGCTGCATGCCGACGGTCCCCCATCGGTGGAGAGCGGGTACCACGTGGCGTTCTGATACTTCCAGAAATCGAACAGCAGGCCGGCGTCGTTGACACCGCCCAGCATCCAGATCGCCTGGTTGACCGGATCGGCGGTGAAGCTGGGCAGCGATCGAGCCGCGGGGTCGTGCGTGTCGAAAACTTCCAGCCAGGCTTTGTTGTTGTAAAGGAAGGCGTTGGACCGGGGAACTCCGTTCGTCGCCGCTCCCCCGTAGAGGAGTGCCGATCCAACCTCAGGGACGTAGGTGAGCCCACCACCGAACACTCGCCCGGCGTGTGCGGCCAGGTCAATCTTGTTCCAGGTCGTGCCATCCCACTCGTAGGTATCCTCAGACGGCGATGACGTGGTGCAGACTCCTCCGGTGTACAGGAGCGTCTCGGTCCCGCTGGAGTAGGTGAGCATTCCCTCGTTGACACAGACCGGCAGGGCCGGCGGCGTGACCTGCTTCCATGCAGTGGTGGGAGCGTCGTAGATGTACATCTGCGTCTCGAACTTGTCATTGATGGCCAGCAGCACCATCTGATTCCGCTTAGGGTCGTAAGCGAGCAGGGGCTTGGACACCGCGGGGCCGTCCGCCAGAATCTGCCGCCAGGTGGTGCCGTCGAACTCCCAGGTGTCGTGAAGAGAGACGGTGGTTTTCCCGTCGGCAGAGAGCTGCGCGCCACCGAACAGGAGAATCCGATCGCGGAGCGGATCGAACGCTGCGCCGGCCAGCTGCCGGACCGCAGGCGAAGCGGGCGTGTCGATCCTGGTCCAGTCGTTGTTCTTGTAGTACCAGGTGTCGTTGAGGTCCGTCTTGCCGGCGTGACCGCCGAAAAGCACGACTCGTTCGCGCGTCGAGTCGTAAACAAGGTTGTGGCCCGAACGCCCAGCCGGGACATGCGCGGGGAACCGCTGGGTCCAACGACCGCCCATCCACTCCCATGTGTCGTGAAGCTCGTAGGAAGTCTTGGTTCCGGCGTCGATCGCCGTCGATCCGCCAAAGAGGATCACTCGCTGGAGGGACGGAGCGTACTGGAGGGGAGAGCGAAAGCGAGCCGAAGGATTGGCGGCAAATGCGGCCGGGGCGATCAGCAGGGCAGCGAGAATCGGGAGAAGAAAGCTTCGTTTCAGCGAGTGCTCGCTCATCGGGTGCGTTGGCCTCACAAAGGATTGATTCG
>JBDSGC010000211.1:0-3008 GCA_039919215.1 Thermoanaerobaculia bacterium
AGCAGGATGGGTGTGAGAAATGCGGGTCAAGGCAGGGGCGGCAGCCCCACGCGTTTCGCGAAGGCGGCGTAACGCCGGTCCTTGCGGATCGGCTCTGCGATCGGCACTGCGTGGACCGTCGTCAGCAGGCTGACTCGTTCGGAGAAACATCGCTCCAGTTCTGCGAAGGCAGCGTCCATATCTCCCAACCCTGTATAGATGATGACGAAGGGCGCGGGCGAGACGTAGTGGCTCCTGGCCTCCTGGCGGAGCTGACGAAGAATCTTCATGGCGTCGGCCGGGCGACCCATGCGGGCGTAGACGTATCCCAGGCTGGCTTGCGTGGAAGGCGTGCCCCCGAGCTCCACCGCTCGTTCGAGCGATCGGGTGGCGAGATCGAAATCGTTCTTGCCTGCGTAGGCCAGGCCGAGAATCCAGTGAGGCAGCCAGAAGAGCGGTTCGATCTCGATGACCTTCCGGCTCTGCGCGATGGCCTGGTCGTAATGACCGCCGATCCAGAGAGCCTGCGCCTGATCGCAGCGAGTGACCAGATAGAGAGGATCGAGCTCCTCAGCGCGCGTGAGCTCCCGCACTCCTTCCGCCAGGCGGCCGCGATAAATCAGAGCCTGGCCGTACCACTGGTGCGCGCCTGCAGAGCCCGGGTTGAGGGTGATGGCGCGGCGAAACTCATTCTCGGCGCTTTTCCAATCCCAGTCGTACTCATGATCGATCAGTGCCAGGGACGCGTGCGCCTCGGCGAGCGAGTCATCCAAAGTCAGCGCTTTGATGGCGGCCTCGCGCGCCAGCGGCATGGCCTCCCGCGGAGCGATCTGCTCGTAGAACCCGCCGAGCAGGAGGTAGGAGTCGGCAATCCCCGCATGCGCCGGGGCGAAGTTCGGATCGATGGCGATGGAGCGGCGGAAGAAGTCGATGCCCTGCCTCAAGCCCTCCACGGTCCGCTTGTTCCATTCGTAGCGGCCCTGCAGATAGAGACGGTAGGCTTCGGGATCGATCGTCGAACGACGGGTCATCCGTTGGCGGTCGCTGGCACCGATGCCGATTCGCAGTTTCTCGGAGATGCGGCGGGAGAGCTCCTGCTCCAGGTCGGTCATCTCGCTGACCGGACGCTCGTATCGTTCCCCCCAGATCTGATGGCCATCGCGCGCGTCGATCAATTCGATACTCACCCCGAGCAGGTTGCCGCGCTGTACCAGACGCCCGCTGAGGATGGTTTCGACGTTGAGCTCCGACGCCACCTGTCGAGGATCGACCGCCTTTCCTTTGTAAACGAACACCGAATTGCGCGACATCACCTTCAGCCCGGGGATGGGGGAGAGGTCATTGATGATGGCCTCGGTCAACCCGTCGCTGAGGTAGTCCAGGGTGGCGTCGCCGCCTGTATTGACGAAGGGAAGCACCGCCAGGGAGGAGACTCGTTCGGGCGCCGCGTCTCGTGGCGGCGCGGCCGGCCGGCGTCCGGCGATGCCCAGCAGGACGACGACGATGATTCCAGCCAGTGCGATGGCCAGGCTTCCGAAGTTCCGGCGGATCGCACCGCTGGCACCCGCCAGCGAAGGTCCGGAGCGGGCCGCCGCAGTTTCCAGGGCGAAGGCAAGGTCGGCGGCGGAGTGGAATCGCCGAACCGGATCTTTCTCCAGGCATCGGGACACGATGGCCACCATCTCTTCGGGAACGTCCTTCGCTCCGGCGAGATGAAGGGGTCGCGGTTCGTCCCGCAGGATGGCGCTCATCGTCTCCGCAGCGGACCGTCCGCCGAAAGGACGAGCACCGGAAAGCATCTCGTACATCACGCAACCAAACGAGAACAGGTCGCTACAGGGAGTGGCTGGTTCCCCGCGCACCTGTTCCGGTGACATGTACCCCACCGTTCCCAGGACCGTTCCGGGGGTGGTCACCGTATTCGCGTCGCTGACATCGACCGTCGTATTCAGTGGCATTCGGGCCAGACCGAAATCGAGCACTTTCACCATCCCGGTCCGGGTGATGAAGATGTTGTCCGGCTTCAGATCACGATGGACGATTCCCCGTTCATGCGCGCATCGCAGGGCATCGGCGATGGCCACGCTGATGGCGGCCGTGCGTTTCCAGGGAATGGGCCGGCGTGACGAGAGCATCGACCCGAGGCTCTCGCCCTCCAGGAGCTCCATGGCGATCCAGAAGTGGTTCCCGTCGTTGCCGACGTCGTAGATGCTGACGATGCCGGGGTGGGAGAGAGCGGCGATGGCCTTGGCCTCCTGATCGAAGCGCGCAGTCGACGCCGGACCGCTGTTCGATTCGGAGAGAACCTTGATCGCAACGTCGCGATCGAGGCGATGGTCGCGGGCGCGATAGACCTCGCCCATTCCGCCGGCGCCGATGGAATCGAGGACTTCGTACGGTCCGAGCCGCGTCGACCGTGGGAGCGTCATGGGGTTCATCATGGTAACCCGTGGGTTTGCGGCGGAGGCAGATCGGCACTGGTCGCCCACCTACGACCCTCGAAGTGTTTGAACTCGCTGAGACAAAACGGAAGGAGGAAAGAAACCTCAATTTCGGGTTTTCAGCCGGCGCAGCCGGCGAGAGAATGTAGCCCCCGGCTTCAGCCACGCTTCAGCCGGGGGTAACGAAGCGATCCATCCATCGAGCCCGCTTCCGCGGGCGACAGAACAGCCGATTGACTCCCGGTGATTGGCCAGATGACGCGGAACCTTCTGTCGCCCGCTGAAGCGGGCTTCGCTGGAGCGCGTCGATGAGTTCCCCCGGCTGAAGCCGGGGGCTACAGTCTTGTGCCGACTTCGCCGGCTCCGCCAGGCCTCGATGCACGATGCATCGAAGAACGCGCTGCGTGATTTGGAAAGTAGGAGTCTGCGCGGCAGAACGTCTTGGAGCGTGATCCTGGCGGAGCCTTGGGCAACCAGCGCCGCCGGCCGTGCCGGCCGGCGCGTGAGAAGATCGCTGGCGATGCCTCCAGCGATGCGATTCGGACCGTTCCAGCTCGACCGTGAAGAGCGGCTGCTGTTCCGCGATGG
>JBDSGC010000212.1:0-6940 GCA_039919215.1 Thermoanaerobaculia bacterium
AGCAGGATGGGTGTGAGAAATGCGGGCTAGCCACGGATGAACCGCTCACCTGCCCCGCTGCTCGCCGGCGAAGGCCCTTCCGGTCTCCGAGGAGCCCTCATGCGATTGATCATCCTTTCGGTTCTGCTTACCGCCTGTGCCACCCATCCGCCGCCGGATTCCACGATGCGCACCTCTCCGGCTCCCGCCACGACCCTGGCCACCAGCCCTTGTCCCGCTGCCGCGGCGGCTCCGTTGAATGCTGCGCTGTGGGTGCAGACGTCCGCGGAGCACGACGCCGTTCTCAGGGGAATCTACGCCACGGCCCGGCAGCAACTGGCGACCGCGATCGAGAGTCCCTCCTGGACCGCGCTGGACAGCGAGAACACCGCGGGCAAACCGCCAGCAATCATCCTCGATCTCGACGAAACGGCCATCGACACCTCGGCGTCGACAGCGCGTCTTCTCAAGAAATCCGCCACCTATTCCGAGCCCGAGTGGAGCACCTTCGCGCTCGCCGGCAACTCACGGGCTCTGGCCCCGGCCCTCGAGTTTCTCCAGGAAGCCAACCGGCGCGGGGTGGCCATCTTCTACATCACCAACCGCATCGCCGCGCATGAGGCGGCGCTTCACCGCAACCTCGTCGCACTCGGCTTTCCTCTCGGCGATCCTCAGGGCGACTCCATCCTCACGCGCGGGGAACGCCCCGAGTGGGCCAGCGGCGACAAGTCTCCCCGTCGCGCCTTCGTCGCGGAGCGCTATCGCGTGCTCATGCTGTTCGGCGACGACCTCAATGACTTCGCACCCGCCGCAGGCAAGTCGATTCCTGAGCGAAACGAAATCGTGCGCAGTCATGGGGCGTGGTGGGGCAGCCGGTGGTTCGCTCTGCCGAATCCGATGTACGGATCGTGGGAACGCGCGGTGACCGGAGATGCCAAAGGCGACTGCGCCCAATGGCAGCGCAAGCTCGACGCGCTGCGCACCGACGAGACGTATCTGCCCTCTCCCGTGCTAAATTCTCAACCAGTGGTTGCGCGGCATTCCGAGATGTCCCGCGCGCTCGACGCCGGCCTGGCGAGCCTTCCGGCTTTCAAGAGCCTTGTCGCCGGCGCTCACCTGTGTCCCGAGGCGCGCGAAGCGGCGGCTCCAGTGCGCGCCATCATCGAGGCGGACCAGGTACCCCAATCCGCGACCGAGTCGCTACCAGCTGGATTTGCGCGCCTCGATCGGCTGGAGCTGTCGGGAGATTCCGCCCGCATCACCCTCTGGTACGGGCCGGTTCCGAAAGCGCTGAAGGGTCAGGTACTGCTCAACTGCGGCACCGGTTACACGCTGGAATTGCAGCGCGGATCCGACGGAGCATGGACCGTGAGCAGTCGCGGCGTCAGCGTTTGTTGACCGGTCGCGCGGCATCGGGCCAGGACACGGTTGCTGTGCTCTTCGCGGCGGGTTCGTCACTAGCCGGCCCGGAGCCGCGGAGCGGCGACATCTTCGTAGCCCAGCGCGTGAGCGCTGGGTAGCGGCGTGTTGCCTGAATGTGAGCCGCGGAGCGGCGACATTGGTCTTGGAGAGAATCGAAAATGTCGCCGCTCCGCGGCTCGCGCTGACGGTGCGTCGAGATTCCCAGCGCTCACGCGCTGGGCTACCTAAATGCCGCCGCTCCGCGGCTGTGATCTGCCGAAGGAACCTAGCGCACCACTGCGCCGACCAGATCGTACGGATGCGCGTCGCTGATCGTCACGCGCGCAAAGGCGGGAAGCTCTTTCGGCAGGAACTCGATCCCGTCATTGATGAGCAGGCGCCCGTCGATCTCCGGGGCTTGTCCTACCAGTCGCCCTTCGAGCAGATGTTCGGTTTCGTCGCAGGTTCCGGTGATGATGGCGTCATAGACACCTCCGACTTTGGCCTGGTTGCGCTCGGTGGAGATCGACTGCTGCAGCTCCATCAACTTCGCCCGTCGGCGCTCAGCGGTTTTCCGGCTCGGCAGATCGGCCATCTTCGACGATGGAGTGAACTCTTCCGCTGAATAGACGAACGCGCCCATCTGATCGAAACGTGCCCACTGCACGAAGTCATACAGCTCGCCGAAGTCCTTCGGCCCTTCGCCCGGATGCCCGGTGATGAAGGTGGTGCGGAGCGAGAGATCGGGAACGAGGTCGCGCATGCGCGTGACCATCTGCCTGTACTCGGCGGGAGAACCAGGGCGGCGCATGCGCTGAAGAACATTCGCCGAAACATGCTGCAGGGGGATGTCGCAATAGGAAACGAAGCGTGGCTCGCGCCCCATCAGCTCGAACAGCGACCAGTCCAGCGAGCCGGGATAGGCGTACAGGAAACGGATCCAGGCGAAGCCGGTTTCCGCCAGAAGGATCCTGACCAGCTCGGTCAATCCGCTCTGCAGTCCGAGATCCTGTCCGTAACGCGTGGTGTCCTGGGCCACCAGGCAGAGCTCGCGGACGCCCTGCGCCTCGAGCGCCTGCGCCTCCCGAACCAGCGAGGCGATCGTTCGACTGCGAAACTTTCCACGCATCTGCGGGATCGCGCAGAAGGTGCACGGATTCGAGCAGCCCTCCGACACTTTCAGGTAGGCATGCGCGGTTCCCTGCGTAAGAACGCGCGGCAGGTCTTCGTAGAGTCGGACCGACATTTTTCGCGACGCCGGAGCAGCGTCGCCGCGCAGTCCGGTGACCGCCTCGGTGATCCGCTCCAGATGATCGAGGCCGACAAACGCATCGATCTCCGGGATGGCCTCCTGCAGGTCGCTTCGATACTTCTGGACCATGCAGCCGGTGACGATCAAACGCTCCAGGCCTTTGCCTTTTCGTTCCGCCACTTCCAGAATCGTGTCGATCGACTCCTGCTTGGCCGCGTCGATGAAGCCGCAGGTGTTGACGATCACCACATCGGCGTCTTCCAGATCGTGAGTCAGCTCCACTTCGGCATCTTCGCGGAGCTGGCCCAGCATGATCTCGCTGTCGACGAGATTCTTGGGGCAGCCGAGCGAGATCATCCCCACCCGGCGGACCGGCTTCTGCGCTTCCGGAACAGTCATGGAATGCCGTCCAACAAAGGGGCCCCATGGGGGATTCCTCTCGAAATCAAGAGTTGGCGAGGCGAAAATTGGAGGGTCTCGCTCGAGGCCGACTGCTCAGCGGCATAGGACCCCTTCCCGCCGTACCCACTCACCCCACCCGCCAGATCGCTCCCGCCGCTCCGAATGCCGCGACATGTTTCTGCAGCCCGGTGTTCATGACCGTCGAGTTCACCAGCACCTGTTCGTCATCGCCGGTGGTGGGCGCAAGCTCCAGCTCCAGACCCTCCAGGACCTTGACCACCGTGCGGTTGTGCAATTCGACGATGGTGGTGGACACAGGCTTTCCGGGATTCACCTCATGCGCGGCAGCCAGGGCCTCCCCTTTGATGATGAAGACGCGGAAGGACTTCGAGCGAAGCCACTGGAGCGCCGATACCAAAGTGACCACATGCCAGTTGCGATGTCGACGATAGAGTCTGGCGATGGCTCGATTGCGGTCTCCCGATGGCTTGTACACATTCGGCTGCACTTCCCAGAGCAAGGCGACCTGGCTGGCTGGATCGAGGGTCCCGCTCGTCTCTCCCACGGAGCCGGGCAACGTGTGCTGCTGCCCTTCGGCCTTTCCCAGGGCCATGGCATCCTCGAGGCTGGCCGCGATCAGGTCGAACGAGACGGTTTCCTGCCGCCCTCCGAAGTGCGCGTTGCGACCCTGAATCAGCATCCCGTCGGGGATGGCCTGGCCATGGTCGAGTAGCGCCTCGACGCTGGGGTGGATCGTCCCCAGCGGAATTGCCGCCCCCGACGCTCGCCCCTCCAGGACTCGCGGGTGGTAGAGGCTGGGAGTGGGAAGACCGCGAATCCATTTCGGATGGTTCCTGGTGAGATAGCGCTCCACGACGCGGTGGCGGATGTCCACGCAATGTTCGGGGCGCAGGGAGGCGGGCGAATCGACGGTCTCGGCGATGTCGCCGAAGACGTTGAGCACCTCCTCCCCCATGGCGACATACAGGTCGTAAAGCGCAGCCTTGGTGTCGGGAGGGACCCCGTACGCTTCGAAGATTTTCTCGATGTGATCAGGAAAAGGCATGACGCGGAGGGAGCGACGACTCAGGCCGCGACGAGCTCGCGAGCCTGATCGAGCAGACGGAAGGCATCGGCGACGCTCTCGATGCCGGCCAGGCCCTGCCGGATATCCTTGCCGTGCGCGATCCCTTTCGAGAACCACCCCACCACGGTGCGGGCCTTGTGCAGCTTCCATCGATCGGGCTGCGGCGCGCCGTCGATTTTGCGGAGATAGCGCTGCATGGCCTCGATGCGGCGATTGCCCTCATCGGTGACCGGGACGCCGCCGGCGGCGGCGACGATGTCGCGGAAGATGAAGGGATTGTGCAACGCGGCACGACCGATCATCACGCCATCCACACCGGTCATCTCGAACATGCGAAGGGCATCGGCCGCAACTTTGACATCGCCGTTTCCCCACACCGGAATCTTCAACTCGCTCTTCACTTCCGCGATGTAATTCCAGTCGCTGGCACCGGAGTACGATTCATTCCGGGTGCGGCCGTGGATGGCGATGGCCGCCACGCCCATCTCCTCGAACCGCTTGAGCAGCGGCAGAACGTCGTCGCTCTCCCAGCCCTTGCGCACTTTGACGGTGACCGTGATCTTGACGCGCCTGCGGATCTTCTCCACCACGCTGGCGGCGCGGTCGAAGTCCTTGAGCAGCGCCGAACCAGCGCCGCTCCTGACCACCTTGCGCACCGGGCATCCCATGTTGATGTCCACGATGTCGACACCCTCGGCCTCCACGATGGCCGCCGCGTCGTCCATCCGGTCGGGATCGCCACCATAGATCTGGATGGCCACCGGTCGCTCCGCTTCGCTGTACGCCAGCATCTGCTTGGCACGCACCACGTCGCGCGTCAAAGCCTCCGCGGAAATGAACTCGGAGACCACCAGTCCGGCACCGCCCAGCTCCTTGATCAGCGAGCGGTAATACGTATCCGTCACCTCGGCCATCGGCGCGAGCGCGAGCGGCGGATCGATGCGGACGCCGCCGATATGGAAAAAACGGTCGAGTGGGTTCATCCCGGAAGGAAGTCTAACGCGGGAGGGGGTGGGCTTGTTCCGGAATGGGAGGTGCGTGGCCAGTCGTTCGTAGCGCCGGCATCCTGCCGGCGGAAGCCCTCGACACGGCCGGCGCTAAGAAAGCTCGGTCACTCCCCCTCGCTCTTCCGGCACACGTAGAACAACTTGAACGCCTCCCCTTCCCGGAACGGATCGAACTCTTTCGACTCCACCGCGGTCAGCCCAGCCTTTGAGAGCCCCTCGAGGATGTCTCGTTCCTCATACGATCGCTGCTGCTGGCGCTCCCGGATTTCGGCGCGTTCGCCGCCCGGCAGGATGGCCCAACCGGTGATCAGCGCCTCTCCGGTCCGTTTTTTCGCGTCGAACGTCGTGGCCATCTCCAGGTGATGCTCTCGTCCGCTGTCGACGAACGGCTGATCGAGGCCCCACACCATGGGGTAAACCCGCGGATGATTCATATCGAAGACGAACAGGCTGTCCTGCGACATCAGGGCAGCAACCTCCTGGAAACTGCGCAACAGGTCGTCGGGATCCATCATGTGATTGAGGCTGTCGTAAAGGCAGGTGATCAGTCCGAAAGATCCGCGAAAGGGCAACGCGCGCGCGTCGGCATCGACCAGACGTCGCGACCTCTTCCGGGCCATCGAGAGCATCGGAATGGAGAGATCCGCGCCGGTCGATTGAAACCCCTGCTCGGCGAAAAAGCGGAGCGCAATGCCGGTTCCGCAAGCGACATCGAGATGCGTTCGTACCTGGGGCGGGTAGCGGCGCAGCACATCGTCGAGCAGCCGCCGAATGGCACGGAAGTATCGCTCTCCCAGCGCGCGATCGTACGCATACGCAAAGGGGCCATACGTGGCGTCGGAGGGCTTCACGCCGTCTGCGATTGGGGATTGCCGGAAACGCGGACGGTCACGACCGCTCGTCCCACGGGTAGAAACCCTGGCCGGTCTTTCTGCCGAGTTTGCCCTCGTCGACGAGTCTTCTCAGCAGAGCCGGTGCTTCGAAGCGCGGCCCGAGGGTGGAGGCTAGGTAGTCGGCAATTCCGAGGCGGACGTCGAGCCCGACCAGATCCGTCAATCGCAACGGCCCCATCGGATGGTTGTAGCCAAGCTCCATGGCCCGATCGATGTCCTCCGCGGACGCTACGCCTTCCTCGAGCATGCGCATCGCTTCCAGGCCGATGGCCACGCCGAGACGCGACGTGGCGAAGCCAGGCTTGTCCCGCACGACGATGGCGGTCTTTCCCATCTTCTCCGCCACGGCTAGAACCTCTTCGACCGTGTCATCGGAGGTGCGCTCGCCACGAACGATCTCGATGAGCTTCATCGCATGCGCAGGATTGAAAAAGTGCATGCCCACGAAGCGATCGCGTCGCTCCACGGCACCGGCCAGCACCGAGATGGAGATCGACGACGTGTTGGACGCGAGGATCGTCTCTTCACCGCAGTAAAGATCGGCCTGGCCGAACAGATCCTGCTTCAGCTCGAGGTCCTCCGGCACCGCCTCGATGATCAGATCGGCGTCATGCACCGCCGGCTCGAGCTCCTCGGTGATCCGGACCCGTTGGAGCGCCTCGGCGGCCGCTGCTTCGGTCACTCGTCCTTTTTCGACACCTTTCTTCAGTGTCGACTCGATGGAGATGCGCGCCGTCTCCAGTGCGGCGCCGTCGGCGTCCTGAAGAACGGTGTCGTAGCCGGCCAGGGACGCCAGATAGGCAATCCCGCGGCCCATGGTGCCAGCTCCGATGACAGCGATGTGTCGAATCATGGAGGCGGATTCTAACCCGGAAGGCCGGCTCTTCCGGCGGTCTGCGCGGCCGAGGAAAACGATCGG
>JBDSGC010000213.1:0-6075 GCA_039919215.1 Thermoanaerobaculia bacterium
CAGATACTGCACGTCGCTCTTGTTCCCGAAAGTGTCGACGGCCCGCGGGTTCGATGTCACCAACTGCGATGCGTAGAAGTGGTGCCAGTCGCGTTTGACCAGATCGACCCGGGCGAATGCGTTGCGAGTGGCCTGGATTCCGTAGCCGATGGTGAATTCGTCGACCGACGGAGAGATGATCGGTTCCGGCAGCACGGTGCTCAGACCGGAGATGCTGACGCTGCGGAGGTTCGAGGTGTTGGTGGTGCCCCCGACCGAGTTGAAGTAGTTCCAGAGAATTGCCAGCGCCTTGTCGGTGGTGAGGAGAGCGCTTTCGGCAGTCCCGGCCGGGTTGATGACTGGTCCGCGGTAGAACCAGGTGATGGCGGAAGGAGTGCCCGCGCCGTTCGCCCCGCCTCCGACGTTGCCGTCCGCGATCTTGGAGACGTAGCGGCCGAAGTTGGCGTTGACCTTCTGGCGGCCGTCGCCACGGACGTCGAACTGCAGACCGAGGCGGGGGCTCAAGGCGCTGTCCTTGGAGACCTGGTGACCGTCGTCGTCACGAGTGTTGTTCTTGTCAAAGCGCAGGCCCACGTTGAAGCTCAATCGCGGGCTGAAGTCCCAACGATCGTTCACGAAGGCGGAATTGACCTTGAGGTGATCCCCTTTTGCGCTGGCGAAAATCGGGTTCCACTGGATGATCGAGGTGCTGTCCAGCACGGGGTACACGTTGGTGCCGATGATCTTCGTGTTGCCGAGGATGCGGAAGTCACTGCCCGACTGGTGGTTGTTCACCAGGCGCGTTTCCGAGAAGCGGTCGACGCCGGCCTTGAAGTTGTGGCTTCCCGTCGATCGGGTCGACAGGAAGTAGCTGGCGCTGGCCGTCCAGTTGAAGTTGTTGCGCTCTTCAGGACCGCACACGCCGCAGAAGGTCCCGGCCCAGTAACGCCGGCCGGTGGGGTTGTCGATCATCAGGGTGCCGTCGATGATGTCCGTCGACTTGGAGCCGCTGTTCACGAACGAAAACTTCTTGTTGGAGTAGTTCGCGGTGAGCAGCAGGTTCGAAGTCAGCACGCCGTTGTATTGCGCGGTGAAGAGCTTGTTCGGCAGCTGCCGGTCGTAGAGGCTTCGGGTATCCAGGATGGATCCGAAGAAGTTTCCGCCGTCTGTGTCTTTGACATCGACGTAGGACGTCAAAAGGTTGTGCTTCTGGGTGATCTGTCCGGTGAGCTTTCCCTCCAGCCGCTTCTGGTTGCGAGCCGGAGTGAAGGGGATGTTGGTGATCGAGGTGAAGTTCTGGGTGCTTGTCTTCAGCTGACGGCCGGCGCCGAAGAACCACAGGCGGTCGCGCCAGAGGTAGCCACCCAGCGTTTCCTCGTAGACATTGTTGATCTTGTCGATGTGGTCAGCCTCAGTGGCAAACGGTGTTTTCTTGGTCCACCTCGAGTTGCTCAAGCTGTCCCGGATCGATCCGCTGAACTCATTGCCGCCCGATTTGGTGATGGTGGAGACGACGCCGCCAGTGAATCGGCCGTACTCCGCCGAGATCCCTCCGCGCAGGATGGTGGTCTCCTGGATGGCGTCTTCGATGAAGAGCGACTCCGGCTGTCCTCGAAGGTTCTCGTTCACCACGGTCCCGTTGACGTAGTAAACGTTGTCGTACGACGGCGCGCCGGAGATAGCATTGCCGGCGATCCCGCCGCTTACGCCGGGTGAAAGGGAGACCGCGGAAGCGATGGTCCGGGCCACCGGTAGCTTCTCCATCAGCTGTTTGGTGAAGTTCGTGGCGATCTGCGGCGATTCCAGCACGGCAGGTGCGCCGGCGGTGACCGTGATCGCCTCGGTGACCGCGCTGACTTTCAGATCGGCGTCGACGCGGTTGGTCTGAGCGAGAGAAAGGGTGGCTTTCCGCGAAGTGGGCTGCAATCCCTCGAGCTCGACTCTGACCGAATAGGTCCCTGGCGGCAGACCCTGAATGGTGTAGTCGCCATTCGAACTGGTGATCGCCGTCCGCGTTCCCTGAAGCGCGGGGGAACTGACCGTGACGCTCGCTCCCGGAAGCGGGCTGCCCCCGCTGGTCACGGTTCCTGTGAGAGTTGACGTCGTACCCTGACCAAAGATTGGCACTGCAGCCAGGATGATGATGAGCGTCCATGCTGCCTGCCGCGTGAGATTCCTCATTGAATCCTCCTCTCGATGAAACCGGTTGGTGAATCGGGGATTCTAACGCCATCCGGCCGGACTGGCGGCGATTCGCCGAAATTGATGGCGAGCATTTCCTGCCGGCAACAAACCTGCGGGCAATGAGGATCGCTTGCGGCTCTACCGCGTCATCTGACGGTAATGAATCCGATGCGGTTGATCGGCCTCGGTTCCCATGCGGTTGCGCTTGTCCTCTTCGTACTCGCTGTAGTTCCCATCGAACCAGGTGACCTTGCTCTCCCCTTCGAACGCCAGGATGTGCGTGGCCACACGGTCGAGGAACCAGCGGTCGTGGCTGATGACGATGGCGCAGCCGGCAAAGTTTTCCAGCGCTTCTTCCAGGGCCCGGAGCGTGTTGACGTCGAGGTCGTTGGTGGGCTCATCGAGCAGCAGCACGTTCGCTTCTTCCCGCAGCATCTTGGCCAGGTGAACGCGGTTGCGCTCCCCGCCGGAGAGGATGCCCACTTTCTTCTGCTGGTCCGATCCCGAGAAGTTGAAGCGGGCCACGTAGGCGCGCGAGTTCATTTCGCGCTTTCCCAGCAGGACCATGTCGCCGCCGCCGGTGATCTCCTCGAAGATGGTCTTGTCGGGATCGAGGGTTCGGCTCTGGTCGATGTAGGCCATGCGTACCGTCTCGCCGATGCGGATTGTGCCGGCGTCCTGTTTCTCCTGCCCCAGGATCATGCGGAAGAGAGTGGTCTTTCCGGCGCCGTTCGGTCCGATGACGCCGATGATGCCGCCGGGTGGCAGGGCGAAGGTCATGCCGTCGACCAGAAGCTTGTCGCCGAACGACTTGCTCACCTCGTCCGCTTCGACTACCACGTTGCCCAGACGCGGGCCGGAGGGGATGTAGATCTCCAGGTCCTGAATGCGCTGCTGCGATTCCTGGCTCAACAGATCCTCGTATGCGTTGATGCGGGCCTTGCCCTTGGCGTGCCGTCCTTTCGGGGACAGCCGGATCCACTCCAACTCCCGATCGAGCGTCTTCTGGCGCTGCGACTCCGACTTCTCTTCCTGCGCCAACCGGTTCCGCTTCTGCTCGAGCCAGGAGGAGTAGTTGCCTTTGAAGGGGATGCCCTGACCGCGGTCGAGCTCGAGGATCCAGCCGGCGACGTTGTCGAGGAAGTAACGATCGTGGGTCACCGCGATCACGGTTCCTGCATACTTTTGAAGGTGTCGCTCCAGCCAGTCCACCGACTCCGCGTCGAGATGGTTGGTGGGCTCGTCGAGGAGGAGGACGTCGGGCGCCTGGAGCAGCAGCCGGCAGAGGGCCACGCGTCGCTTCTCACCGCCGGAGAGAATTCCGCAGAGCGTATCGCCGGGAGGGCAACGGAGCGCGTCCATGGCCATTTCCAGACGTGCATCGAGATCCCAGGCTCCGGTGGCATCGAGCCGATCCTGCACCTTGGCCTGGCGGTCCATGAGCTTGTCCATGTCGGCGTCGGGATCGCCGAAGGCGTTGTTGATCTCGTCGAATTCTTTCAGCAGGTCGACGATGGGCTGCACTCCCTGCTCGACGATCTCGCGGACCGTCTTCTCCGGATCGAGCTGCGGCTCCTGCTCCAGGAAGCCCACCGTGTAGCCGGGCGATAGCACCGTCTCGCCAAGGAAGTCCTTGTCTGTGCCGGCCAGGATGCGCAGCAGAGAGCTTTTTCCGGAGCCGTTCAGTCCGAGAACGCCGATTTTGGCGCCGTAAAAATACGAAAGGTAGATGTCCTTGAGGACCTGCTTCTTCGCGTGAAACTTCGAGACGCCGATCATCGAGTAGATGATTTTGTTGGGATCGTTTGTGGTCGCCATGGGCGGCGGATTGTACGGGAGGAAGCGGCTTTCGTGTCAGAGAGAGCGCAAGCGACCCGAGGAGGGCGTCGTGAGGCCGCGATCAGGCCTCAGGCGATGGCCCGCCGTGCCGCCAGCTCCTCGAATCCGACCACCACGAGCGTCTGGTCGTCTTCGGGCGGACGGCTGCGAGTGAACTTCTTCACGCTGGCCAGCAGGACTTTCTTGATCTCGTCGGCGGAGAGGTGACCCGCATCGAGGAGGGTGCGCTCGAACCGCTCGAAGCCGAACGGGTCACCGTCGTCATCGACCGCCTCGATCAGGCCGTCGCTGTAGAGGATCAGCCGGTCGCCCGGTTCGAAGTCCACGTTGTGCTCCAGGAAGGGATCGCGTCTGCGTACGCCGAGCGGAAAACCCCATGACGACAGTGATTCCAAACGTCGGTCGGCGGCGCGATAGACGTACGGGTCGAGATGGCCGGCGGAGGCGAAGCGCAGGCGTTGCGCGGCGGGCTCCAGCAATCCGAAGAAGAAGGTCATCAGCATCCGCTTGGGAGCGGTCTTCATCACGATGTCGTTCAAGGTGTTCAGTACGGCCCGAGGCGACGGATCGACTTCCACCTGCACCAGAAGCGCGGCCTTGGCCATGGCCATGACGATGCCGCTGGTCAAGCCATGACCTGACACATCGCCGAACGCGATCCCGATCTGGCCGTCCTCCCGCGGTAGAAAGTCGAAATAATCGCCGCCGATCTCGGTGGCGGCGCGGTAGTGCGAGGCCACCGTCGCTCCGAGAACCTCCGGTGATTCCTGCGGCAGCAGCGCGGCCTGAATGCGATTCGCTGCGTCGATCTCCGCTTTGACCCGCTCCCGTTCCACGATCCGTTTCACATGCGGCGCGAGGTCTTCGTACTGATAGACCACCTCGCGTCGCGACAGCAGGGCCACCACGCCGCAGCCCAGGGCGAGGAGAAGTGGCACCGCAATCACGGCGATCAACTGATTGCGCTCGTGGCCGCGGGCGACCGACAGAAGAGGAAGGGCCAGACCGAGGATGGTGCCGCCGAAGAGCGCAACTGCGGTGGTCAGGAGGTCATAGGCGAGGAAGATCACCACCGTCGCCGCGATCCCGCCGAAGGTGAACAGCGCCCGCGTGAAGTAGGGGTCGGTGGGCACGTTGCCGACGGCGCCGATCATCCCCACGGCGATGGTTGCCAGGATGCCAAGCGGCAGCACCCGATGGCGATGGGTCCAGGCCAGGAGAAATAGCGTCAGTACCGGGAAGGCAATGGCGTCGAGCGCCGAGAAAAGGAGCAGCAGCAGCGGGCCGCCCAGTCCGATCTGGACCTCGCTGCCGATCCCCAGCGCGGGATGCGAAAGCCGGAGGAGAAGAGGAATGGCTCCCGTCAGGAAGGCGGCCGCGGCCATCGCTGGTGAGCAGAAGACTCCATTGAGCACCGACCGGCCGACCGTGGCGTTGAAGGGATTGCGCCGCAGTAGAGCGTCGAAGGAGGCCAGCCGCTCCCCCCAGCGTTCGCGTCCGTAGCTCTCTCCGACGGACCATGCGAAGAAAACGACGACCGCAAAAGGGAGGTCGTAAAGCAGGAACTTGAATCCCATCTGCGCCAGTGCGGTCTGCTGGGCGTCGATCCCGCCCATCTGGTTTCCCTCAGTCGCCGCGGGACCCATGAGGTAGTCGCATCCCAGCGAGATGAGAAGCACCGCTCCGAAGAGGATCGATCCGGTTCCCACCCCGACCTCACCAGCGTGGTACTTGCGCAGGAAGATGACGATGAGAATCAGCAGCAGAAGGTAGTTGGATCCGAAGCGCGCAAAGGCGCTGGCGATGTGGCCGCCGGTGTCGCCACGAAACGCGCTGCCGTCGGCGTACTCCTCAAACAGAGCCCATCCGATGAAACGGTCGCCCGCGAAAATGACGTAAAGGTAGGGCACCACATCGCCGATCGGAAGGGACGTTTTGACCCGATAGCGGAACGCCCAGTCGCTGCGGTTTCGCATCAACCCGGGTCGTGCCGACTCGAACTGCGGATCGGGCGCTCCCGGGAAAATGCGGGAGTGTACGAACGCATCCGCCCTCGGCCGGAGCTGCGCTTCG
>JBDSGC010000214.1:0-7116 GCA_039919215.1 Thermoanaerobaculia bacterium
GAAAAGGGCGGAACCGTCAATGAGAGTGATGGATGTCTCCAGCACGGGAACGCTCCCGTAAACCGAGCTCCCGCCCGTCTCCTTTTCGTCGCGCCCCCGCCCCCCGCGGAGCCGCATCCTCTCCACATCCTCGGCGGCATAGCGACGGGCGCGCGGATCGTCCGGGGCATGGGCAGAGCGGATCAGACCTCTGCTGACGTAGGCGTACAACGTGGCTCGGTGCACGCCCAGACGCGACGCGGCTTCCGAGGAGGTCAGCCAGGGACCCGGAATGGACTCCCCTTTCCGGACGGCCATCGCTCCACCGTAGACCGAACAGGTTGATCTGTCCATCAATATTGACGATGTGTTGGCCCACCGGGCTGTTTTCGAAGCGCCGACCCGCTGCCGGGCGGAATCCTCGCGCCGGGGCGGCAGAAGCTTGAGCGCGGGATTCTGCACCAATCGGGAGTTCTGAGAGCGGGTCGTGGACGTGCAACGCGCGCCTTCGCCATCCTCGCGCAACCCTCGCCCTCCCTCTCCGTATCTTCCCGCAGGGAGGACAACCATGATCGCCTTGATGATGCTGCTGTTCCTGACGCTGGGTGGAGTGCTGCTCGCCGTCGTCGGCGTGGCCGCGATCGCCGTGCTCAAGGTGGGCCTGTCGCTCGTGCTGCTGCCGCTGCGGCTCCTTCTGCTTCCACTGAAGCTGCTGCTGCTTCCTATTCTGGCGATCGCGGTGGTGATCAAACTGGCGCTTCTGCTGGCGTTCGGTGCGGTGTTTCTGGCGCTGCTCATTCCCATCGCCATTCTGGCTTTCGTGGTGATCGCGCCAATCGCGCTTGTCGTCTCCGCGGTCACGTAAAGAAGACGCGCTGCACGGTCCAGAAGATCCCAGTCGCCGCGATGATGGCGGAGGCGGGGACGACGAAACGATTGCGGTACCACGGCTTGTCCCGGCACCAGCGCGCCACGAGCAGGAAGGCCGCCAGGATCACGGTGAGCTGACCTGCTTCCACACCCAGGTTGAACGTGAGCAGCGCGGTCACGAACTGCGAACGCGGCAGTCCCAGTTCCCGAAGCACTCCGGCAAATCCCATCCCGTGCAGCAGCCCGAACGCGAACACCACGAACACCCGCGCCGCGCTGACTTCCTTCACGAAAATGTTCTCGATGGCTACGTAGGCGATGGAGACCGCGATCATCGGCTCGACGATTCGCGATGACACGGAGAGCACCCCGTACATCGAGAGAGCCAGGGTGATGGAATGCGCTACCGTAAATGAGGTGACCTGCGCCAGGATCGGCCGGATCCGGCTGCTGAGCAGAAAGATGCCCAGCACGAACAGGATGTGATCGAGACCGTAGGGCACGATGTGCGTGAATCCGAGGATCAGGTATTGCCGGGCCACCTCCGCTCGTGTTGGAGGCAACACGTCGCGCGAAAGGGTGACCGGTGCCGATAAGGCATCGGCGTCGAGCCATTCCCGTCGTTCCCCGATGGCCAGAGGGTAGTAGCTGTACGTGAGGTGCCAGCGCCAGCGGAAGGGGCCGGCATTGGCAGGGATGTCGCCATGAAAGCGCACGGTGTCGTCGGCCAGAATCTCCACCTTCGGCGTCACTCGCATCGCCCCGAAGAACACTTCCGCGGCCGCCAGTAGCTCCGGCGTGTGCATCCGCAGCCGCGCCCGCGCAGCCTCGGGCGACAGCACGACCCGCCGGTGCTCGATCTTCGAAAGCAGCGACAGCGGACCGGTCACCACATCGATCTGGTAGGTATGGTTCCTTAGAAACGCTGCCCGTACCTGAGTGGTTCCGATCTCATGAGCCGTCGCTCCCGGCGCGCAAAGCGCGAACAGAGCGAGGAGGAGAATCGACTTCAGCGTTCGAAGGTGAGGGATGCCCAGAGACTCTCCCAGTCGGCATTGGAATTCGGCCGGGCGGCCACCATATGCACCGTCTCCACCAACCATACGCCGCGCTGTTTCAGGGGGAGAGTAACCCGCCCCTTCGCATCGGTGCGAGCGCTTATTTTCGGCAACACGATTTCCCGGTACACGGCAGATACCTGCGCGTTGGCCAGCGGCTTCCCTTCGAAGAGAAGACGAAACGAGGCAGCGTCGGCGTTGGAGGAGCGCTCCGGAATCAGTTCCAGCCGCAGCCCGACGGGTTGGTAATGGGTGGCGTTTGAGCCGCCGTCGCCCACCGTAATCAGGGCCTTGGCGCATCGAGAGAACCGCTCGCGGTCAGGCTTTGCGGTCTCACCGCGACTGGCTCTCAGTGCCGAGATGTTCTCAAGCCCCTGAATGCGGAGGAACTCTTCGAATTTATCAGCCGCCAGGTCGAGATGAACGGGTTTGCTGCGGAAGGCAATGACTGCAGAACCGGGAGCATCGAGCCGGAGATATCCCGCCGGGTCCTGATGTTCCAGGCCGTTGACGTTCCACTCACGTTTCCCCTGGCGAACGAAGAAGCGCTCAATTTGTGAAGTCAGACGGGGCACCGGATCGCCGACGAATTCTTCGCCTACACGAAGCGATGCGGTGAAGGTCTGACCGGCCGGCGGATGGAACGTCGACGGTTCGATCCAGAAATCGTGAGCGAATGCGGACGCCGGAAGAAGCCACAGCAGAAGTGAGAGTCGACGGATCATAAAAAAACGGAGGGTGACCACCAGGGTCACCCTCCGCCAGAAGGATCAAGCTACTTCGTTGACGACCGACGACGGGACTGATCGGAGGTCTTCACACCATCGAAGAGCGAGCGGAGCAGCGAAGGAGCCTCGCCCCACTTGCCGACGATCGGCGTGTTATTCGGGATAAAGGCAGTGATGAAGGTCGCATCGGCGGACTTGTTGTCGACCACCGAGGCGTATGGAACCACCACGCCGTTTCCCTGCGCCACCTGAATCTCCGCGGTGGCCAGGTCGAACGACTTGTTCGAGACGACGCTGCTGGGGAACTGCAGGTGGGTGAACGTACCGGGCGGAATGAAGAACGGACGCGGCGAGCCGATCACCGCGCCGCTGAAGTCGCGGAGGGTGACCAGCACCACGAGGTTCCCGCCGGAAGAGCCGCTGTTGCCAGCGACAAATCCGAGGTTCGTGCGGTAGTTCAGGTTGTTGATGAGACCCGGGAGATAAGAAATCATTGCGTTGTTGGTTTTTCCGCCAATCGTGTTCTCGAGGAAGTCACGAACCGGAGGAACCGTCTGCCCGACGGTGCCGCCATCTTCACGAGTGACGTACGAACGGCTGGTCACGGCGAAGGGGCGGTCGGCGCCGACGAGGACCGCGCCAATCGCTGCCGGGAGATTCCGGTAGTTCTTGAGCACGTCCTTCAGCAGGATCGTACCGTTGGACGGAATGACGATGGAGCCGCCAGGAATGGTGTCTGATGCCAGCGGGAAAACGTTGTCCGAGTTGTTGATATTGGAGCCGTTAGGAACCTCACCGCTCTCAATGAACACAAACTGCACGTTGAGGTTGGCGGCGTCGATGTTCCGGATGGCGATGTCGCTCACCCAGAGGGTGTTGCCCAGGCCGGGCGTGTGGCTGGCCACCGGGATGACATAAAAGTCAGCTAAGTGGGCCGCCATCGCCGCCGGGGCGAGAAGCGTGACCACCAGAGCGGTCATTGTCAGGATTCTTTTCATTAGGCTTTCTCCTCCGTCCTGGTGCTTAGTTCGCGTGCGGACGGCTGTCAAACCCGGCGCTCGGAAGTGCGGAGTACGGGAAGGTTGCCAGGAATGGCTTGTCGTTCGCGTCGACTCCATCAGTCAGCGCGTTGTTGGGGAACTTATCGAATCCCGGGACGAGCACGCCAGCGACGACACGAAGAGAGATGTCGACGACGTCATCGGCCAGACGGCGGCCGTTGGGGAATCCACCGAGATCGCCGGCGATCACGCCGAGGCTCTTGATGGAGGCTGCCGGGGTGACCGGGACGGCAACGTTGAGGCGAATCATTTCCGCCGGGACGACATTGGGCGGCTGGTTCTTGCCCGGCAGGCCGGTGAGGAAGACCTGAAGGATGTCGTTACGCGGTGCGGGCGGAACGTCGATTCCGTAGAGCAGGGTGTACAGCTTGGCAACTTCCGGATCGAGGATGCGGTTGCGGAAATCGGCGTTTGCCTGGTAGAGCGGCAGATCGCCAGAAGGCTCAGAACCGTTAAAGATGTCTTTGAAAGCAAGAGGCAACACCACTTCGTTGACCAGCGGCATGCCGAGGCGCGAAACCTGGGAAAGGCCGGCCAGGGTCGTGCGGCGCGGCGCGCCCAGCGCGGTGTTGAGCAGGGTGACGCGAGGACGGCTGGAGGTTGCCCAGACGCCGATGACTGCATTCGCCGCGTCCAGAGCGGTCGGAACACCACCGGCGCCAACGAGCTGGCTGATCGGGATCTGCAGAGCGATGGTGTGGACGTTGTAGCCCTTGAGTCCATCGACACCAGGTGCGCTGGCGGCCATGGGCGGAACCTTGTGGAGCTGCTGCACCGGACGAAGGGTCAGCAGGTCGACGATGGCCGCGATGTCGACAAAGAAGGAGTCGTCACGAGGACCGGCGAAGACTTTGCCGCCGCCATTCGGGAGCGTAAACACAGCCTGGTCGGCGAGCGCCGGGTAATTCGGGGTCGATTTCGGCCCGATGTTGGCCGGAGCAACCTGGAAGCTGTTGCCGCTCGGGTTGAACGATGCACTAGCACCACTGCGACGGGGCCCAGTGATCCGATTCACCGTGTAGAACTGGCGGACATTCAGGTTCGCCGAGTCCAGCGACGTCACCGGACCGGTGTTGTACAGAAACGTCATCTGGTTGCGGACGTCCGTGCGGAACTGGAACTGGTAGGTGATGTCTTCTTTTCCGTCTCCGTTGTTGTCGATGTGAATCTCGTACACGCCGGAGTTGGAGAAATTGTAGAAGTTCGGCCCGTTGCCAGCCTCTTCCAGGGGGATGTAATTCGCAAGCAGGGTGATCGTGTCAGGCGCATCCGGGCTGCGGAATACATAGACATCAGTGTTGTCCATCGTCGGGTCTTCCGTGATGAGTGGCGCTTCACGGTGAGACGAGGCGAAGGTGGTGGGGACGACAAGAACCATTGCCAACAGCATGGAAGTCAGAACTGCTTTGAGTGGGGCATGACGCATCGGTTGTTCTCCTTGTGATTGACGACTACGAAGCAGAAAGGGTTGTGGATGTAGTGGGGGCGGGGATGTGTCGTCAATCGTCTGGGTGCGTTTCACTGCACGATCACAACCATGCGCGCTGCTCAATGAGTAAGGAACTGCTTACTAGCTGGGTAGGAAATCACGCAGAGTCTCGTATCAATTGCGTGGCGCGCACATTCAGCTTGCGCCAGTTCCCTAACGGACGGAACGGCGGCGCGCAATTGCCGCTCGTCACGCGATTTCAAAGTCGACGGGAAGGCGCCGTTAAAAGGACTGCGACTCTTACGAAGAGTTGCCTGAGAAGCCTGTTCTCGCCCAAGGGGCACACGGACCGTCTCTTCGCAAAACCGATTCAAGCGAACCCGTTGGACAGGGCGAACCGCATCAACGCAAGATCGCTCTCCACGCCCATCTTGCGCAGCAGCCTGAACCGATGCGTGCTCACCGTCTTGACGCTGATGTCGAGATCGAGGGCGATCTCCTTCTGCCGCCGCCCTGCCAGCATCATCGACATGACCTGGTGTTCCCTCGGCGACAGCATGGTCTGGGGGGCCACGACGGAGTGATGGAAGGGTGTGGCCACCGCTCCCTGCAGTACGCTCTCAAACAGGTCGACCAGATCAGCCGGGTTGGCCCGCTTGCTGATCACCGCTCTCACCCCTTCAGGGATCCTTGCCGGGATGACCTCGCTGCAGATCACCACCGCCGTCGCCGGCGAGACCGCGGCAATTTTTGAAGCGATCCAGGGGTCATCGATGATGGCTAGGTGGGGCGCAGATTTTTCGATCACCGCCTGCGCTTCTTCGAAGCTAGCGACCGCGGCGACAATCTGGTGATGGGCCAGAAGACTGCTGATGCCCACCCGAGTGAGGGGATGCGAATCGATCACAACGATCTGAAAGTCCATACCGTTCTCCGATCTTATTTACATCAAGGACTACGGGGGGATTGTCGAGGCGGATTTATCTGACTGCAACTTTTTACCCACGGTGTGCGGGCCCATCCAGACAGTGAGAATGGCCGCGACCGGCGTTTGCAGAGTCAATGGGAAGAGAGGTCGATCTCGACAACGGCTCTTCCCGCAAGTACTCTCCGCCGCTGACTGCGAGAGCCGGAATGCCGCAAACCCCGCACACCGAACGTCACTTCACCGCGAGCGCGATCGTCCGCGACGTCGTCATCGGGATGGCCGACGGCCTGACGGTTCCGTTTGCGCTGGCCGCCGGTCTGAGCGGTGCGATCGCGCAGACCGGCATCGTGGTGACCGCGGGCCTCGCGGAAATTGCGGCCGGGTCCATCGCCATGGGGCTGGGGGGATACCTCGCCGCAAAAAGCGACGCGGAGCATTACGCCGCCGAAGAGCGCAAGGAACATCAGGAGATCCAGGACATCCCCCGTGAGGAGATGAAGGAGGTCGCCGAGATTTTCCGCGACTACGGGCTGGCGGAGGATCACGTGGATGCGGTCGTGGAAGCGATGACCCGCCGTCCGAAGCAGTGGGTCGACTTCATGATGCGCTTCGAACTGGGTCTGGAACGGCCCAATCCCGGAAGAGCACGGACCAGCGCCGCGGTCATCGCCACTTCGTACATGGTCGGTGGACTGGTGCCCCTCGCGCCTTACATGTTGCTCGACTCTGCGAAGACCGCGCTTTCGGTCTCCGTGGTGGTCACCCTGCTCGCACTGGCAGTGTTCGGATACGTGAAAGGGCGCTTCACCGGTTCGCGACCGTGGAAGAGCGCGGTGCAGACGACCCTGGTCGGCGGCCTCGCCGCCACCGCGGCCTTCCTGATCGCGCGCGCCATCACCTGATTCGGCCGAGCAAGGGAAGGCACAGACATCTGCCCAAATTGCGTCGTTCGTTCTCCGATGCAGAAGTGCGTCGAAGGTCTTACTGGAGCCGGCGAAGCCGGCAGAAGAACGTAGCCCCCGGCTTCAGCCGGGGGACCGCGGCGATCCGATGCAACGAAGCC
>JBDSGC010000215.1:0-3336 GCA_039919215.1 Thermoanaerobaculia bacterium
CGCCGGTCTTGTAGGCGACTTCGCCGAGAAGGTAGTGGGCGTTGCGATGCTGACGGGGCTCGCTCGCGAGCACGAGCCCCTTTTCGCCGACCTCTTTCGCTTTGTCGAACTGCTGGAGGTCGAGATAGCCGTAGCACAGGTCGATGTAGGAATCAGAGAGGGAACTCGGCACCTGGATGGAGTCGATGACACTCTCGATCATGGCGATCCCTTCGCCGGTCTTGCCAGTCAGCAGCTTGTTGTAGCCAAGGTTCTGGAAGATGGCCACCCTTGAAAAATTCTGCTGGGCCTGATCCTCAAGCGTGTTGAGCAGGGCCAAGGCTTGCTCGAAGCAATCGATGGCTTGATGAAACTGAGAGTCGATCTCGTACACGATTCCGAGATCGTTGAGCGCTGCAAGCTTCCAGAACGCTTCGTCTGCTTCCGCAGCTGCGTCGAGCGCGATCTGACCATAGAAAATTGCACGCTTCGTTTCATTCGCCAGTCGATGCTTGTACATCAGGGCATAGCCGGCGAGGAAGGTGTGATGTACATTTCTGCGGCGCATCAGGATCGAAGGAAGCGCCTGCACTTCCGGTCCGCTGCGCTCCATGGCGATCAGCGCGTCCGCTTTGTTGATAGTGATCAGCTCGCGACGCTCGTCGTCCAGTGCGAGGACCAGAGCCTGGTCGTACAGCGCAAGCGCTGTTTCGAATTCCTCCGCGCGAACACACGCCAGCGCCTGCTGGCGGACCCCTTCAGACTGCAGCTTCATCGGTTCAGACATCTTCACCCTCGCTCCCACCCTCGTCCGATTCCCACGTGCCGTCCTCTTCCTGCCGCCGCTTGAATTCGATGAAGCTCTCCACTTCTTTCTGTGCGGAGGGGCTGAGGTTTTTGAACTTCTGCGCCAGCGATTCACTGCGTTCGCTATCCTCGAAAAAGTCCGCGATGCTCAGGTCGAAGGTACCGAGGATTTTCAACAGAGTGTCCAGTCCGACTTTGTATTCTCCCTGCTCCATTCTCGAGAGGTCGGACTGATGGACGCCGATTCGCTCGGCAAGCTCCACCTGCGTCAGCTTGCGCTGGCGGCGGAGTTGCCGGATCTTCCGGCCTACGAGTTCAAGTTGTGCAGGGTTGTGCATCGCGAGGTTCCGTTGACTTTTATGCTGTACCGGCAATAAACTGCAGGCTCAATCTACGGACTGCAGACCGCGGTGTCAAGTCCCGAGGTCCTCCAAACGTTCAAGAACGCCCACCTTCTTCGCGAGCTCGTCAAACGAGACTTCCGCGCCCGTTTCACCGGTTCCGCGCTTGGCGTTGTCTGGGCCGTGCTCCAGCCGTTGAGCTTGGTCGTGCTCTACTGGTTCGTTTTCACCTATATGTTTTCGAGGGGCCCGGCTGTGAGAGACGACCACTACATCGACTTTCTCATCGCCGGACTCCTTCCTTGGCTGGGGTTCAACGAAGGAGTGATCCGAGCGACCACGAGCATCGTGGAGAACGCTGCCATGGTTCGACGGCTCTCGTTCCGCAGCGAGCTCCTGGTGGTGGTGCCCAATCTCTCGGCCATCATCTTTGAGTCGATCGCCCTGAGCCTCTTCTCCGTTTTCCTGCTCATTCGGGGTACTCCACCCTTCGGGATCTGGGCTCTGCCTGTCGCGTTGGCACTTCAGTTCGCCATCCAGGTCGGATTGGGATGGTTTCTGGCCGCCGGCTTCGTCCTGTTCCGGGATCTGATCCCCATCGTCGGCTTCCTGCTTTCGGTGCTCTTCTATCTGAGCCCGATTCTCTATCCCGTAGCGGGACGGTTCGCGGCCTTCTTCGCTTGGAATCCGATGACCCCACTGCTTGGTTTGTTTCGCAGCGCGTTGCTCTCTGCCGCGTTACCTGCAGCCGGTTCGCTCGTATTTCTGGTGGCGGTTGCGACTGGCTTGTTCACCGGGGGGCTTCTATTTTTCCGGCGGGCACAAGCGACGCTGGCCGATTTGATCTGATTCGCGAGTGAATCAATCCGAGGAGATTTTGATGTCGATCAGGAGTTTTCTAGTTGCTGTCTCTGTGTTCGTCGGGGCCGCTGCCATCTACGCGCAAACGCCTCCTCCGAGCGGTTCATCCCGTCCGGCCAGTGGAGCGGCGGGCCCTGCTTTACCTGCGGCAGCGCTTCCAGATGGTGGCGTGCCCGTCTATATCCGGCCGGAAACGGCGCAACAGCGATCGGCGCGGCTGGGAACGGCGGAGGATCCGGGGATGGATCCTGATGAGAACAAGCATTTCTGGCGGTTCGGGCACTCGTATCACATCACCCGATACGAACGTCGCTGGGCCGCGTACGACCAGCCCGACCCTTCGTTCGTGCGACCTCTGGCGCTCGTCAACTTCGCGATGGAGATCTATCAGCAGAATGACAAGTGGTTGTGGGTGTGGGCACTGGATCCGGAAGCTGAGGACGTGACGCACGCTGCGGCAGAGGCTCCCCCCGTGAGCCGCTTCAAACCGGACCACATCGCTTTTTTCGAGCGCATCCGTCCTCAGTTCTCCCCGGTAACTCCGCCGTCCAGCGGGAAGACCCTCGTCTTCGAGAATTCGTCCATTGGCCTCCCGACGAACGGCTCGTGGCGCAGCTCCCTCGCCGTAGGAGACATGAACGGCGATGGATTTCCCGACATCATCCTTCCCTCCCAGCGCAAGGGAAACGGGATTCCATTCATCTTCCTGGGTGACGGCAAGGGTCACTGGCGGAATTGGGAAAACATCCAGTGGCCTCACACGGTCGATTACGGCGGTGTCGCTGCAGCAGACTTCAACCACGATGGACATATGGATCTTGTTTTCGCCGTGCATCTCAACGGGGTGTACGTTTTTCTCGGCGACGGAAAAGGGAACTTCACCGAGGTATCCAAAGGCCTCCCTCGCGACTTTCCCACCCGACGGGTATTGGCGATGGATGTGGACGGAGACGGCTATCCCGATATCGTGACCAGCAGTGAAGGTCCGACAGCCATGGAACGCGCAGATAATGCGGACTACGGAAAAATTCGCTTCTATCTGAACCGGAAGAAGGGCACGGAATGGTCCGGCGGCAACATATCCGCGCCCCCGATCCGGATCGGAGGAGACTGGCTTTCCGCCGGCAATTTCAACGGTGACCGCACCCCCGATTTCGTTTCCTCCAGCGTTTTCCAGGGCAGCATGGAGGTGATTCACCTGAGTGACAAGCCCGGACATTGGAAGCCGTTGCCGAGCGACGGCGACCTCCTGCCGTCCATTTCCTACTTCCTGGCGAATACGACGGGCAAGTTCTCATCAAAGAGGGTGGATGACGCGATCGTCTCCTTCATCCGGTACTGGCCGAGC
>JBDSGC010000216.1:0-6537 GCA_039919215.1 Thermoanaerobaculia bacterium
CGCTTACTCACCCGGGTGAGCGAGGATCCCCGGGGTCAACACGAGGCAGGGGATAAAATCGCGCGCTGACGATAGACTTCCAGGAGTTCTGAAGAAGCTGTCTCCCAGTCTCTCGGGAGGGGACATAACCGACGTTTCTCATCCTTCGACTGGAAGCAGATCCAGCCGTAAATCCACTCCCGGGGGGCAATCGTCAATCGCCGGGTTGCTTTCCGACGCTCTATTGCGTCAGGCGTCAGGCGCCGGGTTGGTTTCCGACGTTCTCCCGCGAACGGACCTGACGTTGGGGACCGGCGGTCGTTCTCAGCACGTAGTGGAGTAAAACGTGGTGGAACATCCCAGGCTTTCCACTCCGTGCCGTTCGGATCGACGAAGTTCCTCAAAGTCACGTTGGTCTCCTTTTGTTGCCCCTCGGACGCACCATGCGCTATCGCAAGACAAATGCCCGTTTCGTCGAAAATCACATCGATTTTGCAGACCGAATAGGTGTCGTAAGCCTATGCGGTCCAATCATTTACCAGCTTAGGTGGATGGCCTCGCCCACACCGGCTTTGTAGTCCTGGGATCAGAATACCGTGGGCAGGTACTGGAGGATGAGATGACCGCTTTGCGAGCGCTTTCCCTGATGCCGTTCGTTCCGAGTGGCAGCGATTATGAGGACAGCCGCCGCCTTTTCGTCGCGCTCGGATTCGAAGAGCAATGGGAGAACGATGGCTACGCCGGCTTCCGGAATGGGAGTGCCCAGTTCATCCTGCAGCGATTCGACGACCGCGCCTTCGCCAGCAACTTCATGGTCAAACTCGAAGTGGAGAATCTCGATGCGTGGTGGCGCGAAGTCTCGAGCAAACAACTGGAGAAGATCTACCCCGCATTTGAGATCAAGCCGCCGGAAGACTTTCCCTGGGGCCGGGAGGTGAATTTCATCGACCTGGCTGGTGTGTGCTGGCATGTCGGGGAGCGCTGATGACCGTCACCTCGAAACATCTCGCGATGGCATTGCCGGTGATCATCGCGGACCGCGAGGTCAGCAGCGTGGCCCGACGGGCGATCCGGTTGGCTGCCCTGAGCGCCGTCGTTTTGATGCTGACTGGCGCCTCACTCTCCGCGCACCCAGCCTGGGGCATCGTCGTCGATCGCCGGGGTCAGGTGTTCTTCAGCGATCTGGAAACCGTCTGGAAAATTGATGCTCACGGGGGACTGTCGGTTGCGCGCACCGGGATCAGCGGGCGGCATGTCCATGAGCTTGCCATCGACGCGATGGGGAATGTCTCCGGTCCCGATTACGAGTACGTGTCGGAGAGGGCCGGTTATCGCACCGGTCTGTGGCGGATGGATCCGGCGGGTCGGGTGACGTACCTCGTCCAACCGACTCTGTCGCCTGCACGAGGGGCGAGTATCTGGCGCGATCGCGCGGGGAACTCGTATGCGGTGGAATCGAACAATCATCTGCGGCGCGAAACGCTCCTGATCAAACGCTCGGCTACCGGCGAGGTCAGCACGCTCGCCGGTGGCAAATATGGATTGGCCGACGGTGTGGGGACGCAGGCGCAGTTCAGCAACATCATCGGTGTGGCCTTCGACGGCGCCTCGCTGATTGTCACCGACGGGACGGCGGTACGCAGAGTGACCATGTCCGGCACTGTGGCCACCGTGGCCAGGGATCTCGATCGGGATGCAGGCGCGCACCAGCCGCTTTTGTTCGGAGGGCTGTTTGGCCTGACAGCAGGACCGCATGGCGATGTGTACGTCGCGGACTTTCGCAACCGAAGAGTGCTTAGGATCGCCGCATCGGGAGTGCAATCGGTCGTTCTGCGGTCGGAGCCTCCATGGTCACCGACCGGTGTGGCACTCGCCCCCAATGGCGATCTGTACGTGCTGGAGAACGGGTTCGAGGCGCCGCGAACATGGCGCAAGCCGAGAGTCCGCAGGCTTTCCCCCTCCGGCGCGATCACCACCGCGGCCACCGTGAAGTGACGCGCAGCGGAGACTTCCGACAGCCGAACACCGAGCTTCGGAGGTCATCGGCGAAGTGCGCGCGTCAGGATTCTTCAGGGGGAGTGCGGAACCAGCGGACGATCGAGGCGGCAGGCGAAACATCCGTACGCGGGAAACCGCACGTGCAGGAACGCTGCATCGGGGCGGTCGAAGAATCGGTCGATCGTGGGCTGCGCTGCGGCCGCGGTGACCAGGGCCGCGTCGATGATCTCCTCGGCGTACGAATAGGCTCGGATCACAAACTGCTGGCGCAGGAAATCCTCTTCGGAGCCGGCAGGAAGGCTCTCTCGCTCAACAGGTTCGGCATTGTTACGGGCAAGAATGAAGATGGGCCCGAATTCCTTGTACGGACCCGCTTTGGTGAACGGCGTGTAGCTGGCGAGGATCAGCTCTTCTCCGGGATGGGCGCGGCGCAGCACGTCGCGACATGGTTCGCCGCCGGTTGCGCGGACGCGCTTGACCTTCTGGCCGAGGTCGTCGATTCCCTCAACCCGAGCTCGTTGCAGGAAGGTTGCGGGGATGGCTGCCACGCGCGCCAGTATGCCGTTCCTCATTCTTGAGGACGTGTCTTGCTGAAGTTCGATCGTCGTCATGAAACTCCTTTGCAAGATCATGGCAATCCTGTCGAAGAGAAGAACACGTCCTCCCCCTTCTGCGTTCGCTGGTTCGAGAAGCACGTGATCTCTCTCCCTGTGGCACGCGCTTTGAGTTCCTTCCTGATCGAAGGAGACGTACAAATGGCCACTCAGGATGCGATCAGTCTGTTGAAAGCTGACCACAAGAAAGTCAAAGGGCTGCTCGAAGAGCTCGAGAAAACGACGGAACGCGGAGCGAAGAAGCGGACGAAGCTGCTCGGCCAGATCGAGACCGAGCTCGAGGTTCACACCGACATCGAAGAAACGATCTTCTATCCGGCTTTTCGCGACGCGGTGCAGAAGAAGGAAGATCGTGAGATGTACTTCGAAGCTCTGGAAGAGCATCGCGTGGTGAAATTCGTCCTTCCCGATATCAAGAAGTCCGATCCTAGCGGGGAACCGTTTAAAGCCAAGGCCAAGGTGCTCAAGGAGCTGGTGGTTCATCACGCCAAAGAGGAAGAGAAAGAGATGTTCCCCGAGGCCAAGAAGGTTCTGGACAAGGACCAGCTGATCGAGCTCGGTGCCCGGATGGCGGCGCGGAAGAAAGAGCTTTTGAAGCAGAAGCGCAAAGGTTGATCCCGCGCTCCTCTGCCGGTTACGCGGGCGCTTTCTCCCTGGGGGAGGGAGCGCCCGTTTTCGTTGTCCCGAGGCTCCAGAGAAACGCGATCGCCAGCAACAGGGCCGTTGCCGATGCGGTCAGACCGATGGCCACCGAACGTGGACGGTACGTTCGTTCCACTACATGCATTCCTGTTGGAATGGCCACCGCGCTGAAGGCGTAATTCGCGCGCAGCAGATCGGCAGGCTGGCTGTCCAGGCGCGCACTCCACCCCGGTGCGAATGGTTCCGCGTAGACCAGCCATCCCGCCCCTGCCGCATGGACGCGCACCAGCGAGCGATCGGGCTCCTGCTTCAGGATTTCGACCTTCGCTGCAGCCGCTGGCGCGCTCCCGTCACTGGGGACACCCGGATCAAGCAGCACTTCCTGAGCGGGTTGGAACGAATCGGAACTCATGATGGAGAGTTGCTGTTCGCGCTCGGTCGCCGATCGCGCATGAGTCACGAACCGCACGCGCAGGGCATCCCGGTTTTCATGCAGGATCCACGTGGATCCCGTCGGCGAGGGAAACTCGCGGACGGGGCGGAGCTGAGGAAGAAGCAACCGGCCCGGCGCGAGAATGGCCCGGACCCCGGCTGCTGACAGGATCGGAAGCCGGCGACGCCAGGGCAGCCGATTGGCCAGATCCCCCAGCCGAACGATGTCCCGGTTGGCCAATCCATCGAAGTCGAAGTGAAAGATGGTCGGCAGCAACCAGGCCTGCGCGGTGTAGTAACGGAGCGTCCGCAGGTTGAATCGAGTTAGCCAGATGACGTCATCGGACGGCGCGGTGAGATGGAAAGGAGTGGGGTCCGGTGCTCGGTAGAACTGAGCTCCGGCCGCGACGGAACGAACGGACTGCGCGAGCGACGGCTCGCTGAACAATGCACGGTGCGCGTACGGATTGATCTTCACTCCCGCTACCACCAGGTCGCACGCCACGATGGCAGCCAGCCATGCAGCTCGTCGCGAAGTCCGCAGGTTCGTCATGGCCGCATCACCCTGTTGCAGGGAACGACGTTGCCAGGACCAGGCGGCAACCAGCAGCAACGCCAGCGCGCTGACGAGGAGGTGAACGAGACTGGCCAGCAGGTGCTCGTGATTGGCCGACGAGAGGGTCGCCCCGAACGCGGCGTGGTCGATGGCCTGGACAGTCGCATCGGACGCGGTCCGCGGCAGGGCGATCAAAGCAATGGCCGTTGCCGCGACGGCACCCGGCAGGCCAACGATCAGATTCCGCTTGGCGAACGAATCGGCCCCCGCCGCCGCCAGCAAAGAGATGGGAACCAGGCTGAAGACGATTGCCTTGACCGGATATCGAAACAGCGCCACGGCCGGGGCCAGGCGATACATCGAGTGGAACCCCGGCAGAAAACGCCCGCAGGCCAGCACCACTCCGAGGATGGCGCAGGCCAGCAGCAGCCGCCGGAGATTGGGCCGGAGCGAGGAGCCGGTCGCGCCGAGAAAGGCGAGGAGCAAGGCAGGGAAGCCGAAGTAGATGCTCAGGACATTGGGGAAGCCGGTGTCTTCGCGTCGCCGGCCCCAGTATGCCTCCTCGCTCAGCGCGTTGGTGCGGCCGAAGTAGCCGGGAACGATCAGCTCCGGCAACCGGGCCGGATGCAACGACCAGGTGGTGAAGCGTTCATACGATCGCTGGGCCCCACGGGTGGACATCGCAGTCATCTCCGCTGCCGGGAGGAGTTGGACCGCGGCAAGCCCCGCAGCAAGAACCATCGCCGCGACGACCCGCAGGATTGCGATTTTTCGAAACGCCGGATCGGCAACTGTGGCCACGAAGAGAATGGTCAGCAGTCCGGTAGCCACGGTGGTCTCGGGCGAGTTGGCGAGGATCTGCGTCAGCAAACCGATGAGGAACCATGAGGTCCAGAATCGAGGTCGGAGGCGGATCGACTGGTGCGCTGCGAGAAGGCAGAAAGGGATCCATGGCAGCGCCAGCAGCTTCTGGTAGAGATTCGCCTGCGAGAGCGAGAAGCCGGACAACGCGTAGAGGATGCCGGCGATCATCGAGGCATTGCCACTGATCCCCAGGGATCGCGCGAGGAGATAGGCGAACGCCGCGCACAGGACGAAGTGCAGGACCACGATGGTGTTGAACGCCTGGAGCGGGGGCAGCAGCAGATGGAGGAGGTTTGCCGGGTAGAGGATCGTACTGGTCGGGCTCCCCAGAAGTGGCTGTCCGCCGTGGAGGAAGGGATTCCACAGCGGAATGCTCCCGGCGCGGAGGGACTTCGCCAGCAGGAAGTGCGTGGGGATATTGAGCAGGGAGTTGTCGCGGAAGAAGAAGGTGCGGGTAGTGAGCGGCTGCAGGAAGAACGCGAAGACGCCAACGACGAGAATCCAGAGCTGGCGCTCGCCGAGGAAGGCGCGCACTCCCCCGTGGGTCGCTTCTGCAGGATGGTCTGACAAGCGATCGGATGGTAGCGCGGCGCGCCGTTCTTTCAGCATTGCGCATTTCCGAACCCTGCTGCGCCACGAACGACGTCGAGAGAGTTCCCTGCAGCGGACTTCAGCCGGCGCAGCCGGCGAGAGGCCGTAGCCCCCGGCGTCAGCCGGGGGAAACCGAGAACTCCCATTTCGCGAGCCCGCTTCAGCGGGCGACAGAACCGCGGATTCACTCCTCCGTGGTTCGCCAGATGACGCGGAACCCTTCTGGCGCCCGCTGAAGCGGGCTTCGCTGCATCGGGTCGCGGCGTTCCCCCGGCTGAAGCCGGGGGCTACAGTCTTCTGCCGGCTTCGCCGGCTCCAGTCTGGCCTCGATGCACTCTGCATCGGAGAACGCGCGACGTAATTTGGACAAGGGTGGTCTATGCACACCGGCTTCGCCGGCTCCGGTCGGACACCGCCCGGGCACTCTTGTTCCTCCTGATGCCTCGGATCGATCGCGTGGACAGCGCCGCGACCGGGCTAGAATCCCGGCTCGATGCCCGAGCTGACCGTCGTGGTCCCCGTGTACAACGAAGAGCAACTGGTCGGCGATGCCGTGGAGACGCTGGCGCAGACTCTGGAGGGCGTGCACATCGACTACGAAATCCGGCTCTACGACGACGGATCGCGCGATGGAACGAACGCGGTCCTGCGTCAGCTGGCGACGGGCAACGAACGGATCACGGTGATTGCCAAACCGAATTCGGGGCATGGCCCGACCATCGCTCGCGGCTATCGCGAGGCTGCCGGCGACTGGATCTTCCAGATGGACAGCGACGGAGAAATGCCGGCGGAGCAGATGCTGTCTCTGTGGAAACGTCGCGCCGAATTCGACTTCCTCATCGGGCGTCGCGTCTCCCGACG
>JBDSGC010000217.1:0-4042 GCA_039919215.1 Thermoanaerobaculia bacterium
TTCCAGTACATGGCGCCGGAGCAGCTCGAAGGACTGGAGGCCGACGCGCGCACCGACATCTTTTCCCTCGGAGCCGTCCTGTATGAGATGGCCACCGGGAACCGCGCCTTCGACGGGAAAACGAAAACCAGTCTGATCGCCGCCATCGTCAAAGAGACCCCGCGACCGATCGCCGAACTGCAGCCGCTCACGCCGCCCGCCTTCGAGCACGTGGTGGACAAGTGTCTGGCCAAAGACCCAGACGATCGTTGGCAGAGCGCGCAGGACATCGCCTCGGAGCTTCAGTGGATCAGCAGCGCCGGCTCACAGGCAGGAGTTCCCGCACCCCTCGTCGGCGCGCGCCTGCGGAGGAAACGTTTTCTGGCGGTCGCGGCAACGGCCGGCTGGTTGCTGGCCATCGGCAGTGCCATCGCGGCGGCGATGTTCGCCTCCCGCTGGCGTGCGGCTCGTCAGGTGACGCAGGCGGAGATTTCGGCGGCCGCAATCTCCGTCCAGGAAGCGCCGCTGGCCGTTTCACCCGACGGCCGTTCGGTGGCTTGCGTGGTGCTCGACGGAAAGACTCCGAAGGTGACCATCCGGGACTTGTCGTCCGGAATGGTCAGGACCCTGGCGGGCACCGATGGTGCGGGATTTCTGTTCTGGGCGCCCGATGGGCACGCCGTTGGATTCTTCTCCAGCACGAAGCTCAAGACGGTGAACGCCGAAACCGGTGCCATCCAGGTCATCTGCGATGCCCCCTTTGGACGCGGGGGCGCGTGGAGTACGCAGGGAGTGATCGTGTTTGCACCGAACATCGCCTCTCCTCTGATGAAGGTCGGGGAAAATGGAGGGACGCCTGTGGTGGTGACAGGGTCCACCTATCAGCCAGGGTTCTCGCACCGGAACCCGATGTTTCTCCCCGATGGCAAACACTTTCTGTACTGCGCCGGGAGCGCCCGGCAGTTTCTCGTTGGGAACGAACTTCACGCGGGATCGATCGACGGCAAGCTGGACCGGAAGATCCTCAGCTATGCCTCGAACGTGTCGTATGTCGACGGATGGCTGCTCTCGGTCCGGGATCGCAATCTCATCGCGCAACGCCTGGATGCCGACGCACTGGAACTGAAAGGGAAGCCAGTGGCCATTGCGCAGAACATCGATTGGTACGACGGGCGGTGGCAGGGGATGTTCTCGGCGGGGGCGGCCACCCTGGTCTACCAGCACGGCGCGCAACCGCAACGGCAACTCATCCGCCTGGACCGTCTCGAGGGGCAGGCGGCGTTGGCCGGAGAGGCGGGATATTTCGCGGGCCCCAGACTCTCCCCCGATGGGCAGCGGGTGGTGTTGAACCGCTTCGATCCGGTGACCCACACGTCCGATCTCTGGATGAACGATCTCGCCGGCGGCCCGGTCACTCGGCTGACTTTCGGTGCGCGTGGGTCGATGGAGGACAGCTCGGTCTTCTCACCCGATGGCCAGCGCCTCGCGGTAGCCATCCTGGAAGGGGCTGGATCCTCTGCGCTCTGGATCCAGCCGGCCGGCGGAGGAACGCGAGAGAGTCTGATCCAGGCCACCGGTGATTTTTTGGTGATCGAAGACTGGTCGCGCGATGGAAAGACGCTCCTGATCACTCCGCAAAGAACCAACAGCGGTGAGGATCTCGACCTCATCCACCTCGATGGCGATCGCAAGCGCGTGCCCTTCGTCCATAGCAATGCCTCCGAGCAGGGAGGCCGTTTCTCGCCCGACTCGAAGTGGGTGGCCTACCAGTCCGACGAGAGCGGCCGCCCCGAAATTTACGTGACCAATTACCCGGCGGCGTCCACAAAGTGGCAGGTCTCCACCGGCGGAGGCACCCGCCCCAGCTGGAGCTCCGACGGCAGGCAGCTCTTGTTTCTCACTCCCGAAGGCCGGGTCGTTTCGGCCGCTGTCCACTCCACCGCCACCTTCTCCGCCGACACCCCGCACCCCATCGAAGCCCTGGGCGACCGGCTGATTGACTTCACCGTCGCAGCCAACGGCGGCCTCGTCGCCGTCCGCCAGATCGATTCCGGCCAGGCCCCCCTCAAGGTCGTCATCAACTGGCAGGAACTGCTGCTGCGCGGGAAGTAGTTCGCGTCGCCAGAGCATCGTCCCCAGCTCCGCATCGCTGTGCTCGTGCTGGAGGCGGCGCACACCGGCGCTTTGGCGGTGAAAACCGATTACTCTTTGCGCCATGGTCCTGGAGGCTCCGCCGGCCCGCTCTCCTCTGCTCAGCCGCGCCGCGGATCTCCCTGCGGTTTTCCGTCACACCTACCGCTCGTTCGCGCGTCACAACCCATCGCGTTTCGGCGCAGCGCTGTCCTTCTTCTTCGTCTTCACCATCGGGCCCTCGCTGCTGATCGCCATCAGCGGTCTGGCCCGGGTCTTCGGCCGCGATGCGGCCCAGCAGAAAATTCTGAGTTTCGTGGCCAGCTTCTTCGGCAACACCGCTGCCGCGGCGGTGGCCGAGATGGTCAAGGCGGCCGCCACGCCGAATGCAGGCTGGCTGGCCACGGCCATCGGATTCAGCGGGCTTCTGTTCGGCGTGAGTGGCGTCTACCGCCAGATTCGCGACGCACTGCGCACGATCTGGCACGTCGAGCCGGTGCATCCCAAGGGCTTGCTGGCCAAGCTCACGCATCGGATGACCTCCATCGCCACGGTGCTCCCGGTCACGCTTCTGCTGGCGATTTCCGCTCTGGCCGACGCAGCCATCGCCGTGACCGGCCACTTCGCCGAGTCGCACCTGAAAGGGGGCGAGGTCCTCTGGCACCTGGTGCAGCTGTCGGTGTCCAGCGTGGTGCTGTCGATCCTGTTCGCATTGCTGTTCCGCTACCTCCCGAAGCGTCACGTCCGCTGGCGCGACGTCCTTCCGGGCGCCGTCGTCACCGCTCTCCTCTTCGTCCTCGGAAAATTTCTTCTTGGCCTCTACCTTGGCAAAGCCGCCGTCGGATCGCGCTACGGCCCCGCCGGATCGGTGGTCGTGGTCATGGTCTGGGCCTACTGGTCCGCCCAGATCTTCTTCTTCGGCCTCGAACTGACCCACCAGTACTCCGACGAACACGATCCCGCGGCGCAGGCGGAGTGACGCAACCCATCCTCGGGCGGTCTGGCTTCTGCGGTCGGCCGCGCCGGCAGGCTAGAATGCGCGCCGCATGAGCGACCAGCCGTGGTGGACCGCTACGCCAGCGGAGCGCGAGGAGATCGCCGGGGAGATCGTGCGTCATCTTCGTGACCTGCTTCAGCCCGGTGTGATCGAGGAGGGAGCCTGGCGCGAGGCGCTGATGGAGGGAGTCAGCCGGCTTGGCTTCGTGGGTTACGCGATCTGGGTTCCGCAGCAGGATGGGAAGCTTCGCAGCCGGCTCTTCAAGGCCACGGTGGAGATGGAGGTCTTCGAGCAGCAGACCGCCGACTTGACGTTTGCCGCCGGGAAGGGGATGCCGGGCCGCACCTTTCAGCGTGCGGCGCCGCAGTGGATTCCGAACGTGATCAAGGACGACAATTTTCCCCGGCTGCGCGGGGCAATCCGCGACCTGGTCCGCGCGTTGGTGGCCTTTCCGGTCATGTACGAGGGACGAGTCTGTGCGGTGATCGAAATGTACAGCCGGTCTGTGCTGGAGCCCGACCCCGAGACCACCCAACTTCTGGCGCAGCTCGGCACCACACTCGGAGAGCGATACCCCGAGATGCAACGGCTGCTCGCCGGAGAGTGAGCTACGGGCTTCGGGGCTTTGCTGGGGGCCAATTTCTCCGCCCCATGGGGACGCCAATCGACAGTGGCGATGACGCAGATTTCCGCGCAAGCCGAGCGAGCGTTCTCACGTGGTAAGCTCCAAATAACATGCTGGCTTCCATACTTGCGGCTGCCCTCGCGTTCCTCCGACCCACCTCTCTTCCGCAGCCCGTCTCTCCGCTCACCTGGTCAGCGCCTGCTCGCCGGCAGAGTAGCCCCGCGATGGGATCGAATGGGTCGATGAGGTTTGTGGCGTGGCTCGATGGGCGCACGCGCGGTCTCGCTTTGGGTACGCGCTTGGATCTGGAT
>JBDSGC010000218.1:0-3995 GCA_039919215.1 Thermoanaerobaculia bacterium
GGACAAAGCGGAAGCAGATGAGTTCCTCGGGCGGCTGGAGCGCTTCCTCGCCGAGAACGTTGACGCTGACAAGATCGACGAACAAGGCGAGTACGACTACTCACTGTTCGACGGCTTCGCCAAACTCGGTGCATGGGGCATGAAGATTCCCAAGGAGTACGGCGGACTCGGATTCAGCGCCACCAACTACAACCGCGCCGTAGCTCTCGTGGCCACATGGTGCGGCTCCACGGTCGCCTGGCTGTCGGCGCATCAGTCCATTGGTGTTCCCCAGCCGCTCAAGCTGTTCGGCACCCCTGAACAGAAGAAGAAGTACCTGCCCCGCCTGGCCAAAGGAGCGATCTCCGCGTTTGCTCTCACCGAGCCTGGCGTGGGATCCGATCCTGCCAAGATGGAGACGCGCGCGGTGCGCAGTCCCGACGGAAAGGGCTGGATCCTGAACGGGGAGAAGCTCTGGTGCACCAACGGAACGAAAGCTGAGCTCATCGTCGTGATGTGCCAGACGCCCACGAAGATGGTGAAGGGGAAGGAGAAGAAGCAGATTTCCGCATTCATCGTCGAGACCAACTCCCCAGGATTCGAGATCCAGCATCGCTGCCAGTTCATGGGGCTCCGCGGCATCGGCAACGCGTTGATCACGTTCAAAGACGTCTACATCCCCGAGGAGAACATCCTGTGGGGCGAAGGCCTCGGCCTCAAGCTCGCCCTGATCACACTGAACACCGGGCGCCTGACCATTCCGGCTGGATGCGCGGCCAGCGGACGGCGGATGCTGGAGATCGCCCAGGATTGGTCCAAAGAGAGAGTGCAATGGGGCGCGCCGATCGGGAAGCACGAAGGGGTCGCGGCGAAGATCGCCTGGATGGCTTCGCACACCTTCGCCATGGAAGCGATCGTGTGGCTCACCTCAGGGCTGGCCGATCGGGGAGACGTCGATCTCCGACTCGAGGCGGCCATGGCGAAGTTGTTCAACACCGAGGTGGCCTGGACATGCGTCGATCACCTGGTACAGATTCGGGGCGGCCGGGGGTACGAGACCGCTCAGTCCCTTCGCGCCCGCGGTGAGAAACCGTATCCCGTCGAGCGGATCATGCGCGACATGCGCATCAACCGGATCTTCGAAGGGACCAGCGAGATCCAGCATCTCTTCATCGCCCGCGAAGCGGTCGATCCTCACATGAAACGAGGCTACAAGATCCTGCTGCCGGAGACGCCCACCGGCGAGAAATTCTCCGCGGCGGCAAAGGCGGGCGCCCACTATGCGACCTGGTATCCCGCGAAGTACATCGGCTGGTCGCGATTTCCGAAGTATGGGGAGTTCGGGAAACTCCAGAAGCATGTCGGTTACCTGGAGCGCCAGTCCCGCCACCTGGCCCGCTCCATCTTCCACGCCATGATGAAGTACCAGGCCAAGCTCGAGCGCAAACAGATGGTGCTCTTCCGGATCGTCGACATCGGGACCGATCTCTTCGCCATGGCTGCGTCGATCAGCTACGCCACCATGCTGGCCTCCAAGGGCGGCGACACCAAGAACGCCATGGACCTGGCCGACGTCTTCTGCGCCGAGGCGCGGATGCGCATCGACGGCAACTTCGAGCACCTCTTCGACAACCATGACGAGGAGTCCTACAAGCTGGTCAGCGACCTGCTGAAGGGCGAATTCGACTGGCTCCAGGGTGACCTGGTCCAACCGGTCATGCCGACCGTCGAGCAAGTCGAAGCGGCAATGGCGAAGATGGCGTAGGCAACGTAGCGCCGGCATCCTTGCCGGCGCTACGGAGTGCGCCCTCGCGGTCTTACTACTCGCCCGCCGCCGTGTACACCGGGGTGATGTCCACCGGGATGTCGGCGAGCCGCGCGTTGACCGACTTCATCTCTGCGCTCTCTTTTCCATAGCGTTCCAGCAGCGCCTTGGCGCGCGCGTAGTCTCCGGTGGCTTCGATGGTCAGAAGTTCGGTGGCCAGATCTCGAACGGCGATCCGCATCCTGGCGAAGTCGACGGTGTAACGATCTCCCGCTGGATTGATCGCACCATGCTCGCGCAGCCAGTTCCACTGAATGGCGGTGCCTCGCCCGTGCGCTTCCCCCACTCCGAAACGGGTGGATCGGAACATCAGGCCGGCATAGGTGGCCAGAAGCTGCTTCTCGTCAAAGCTGGTCAGTAGTTTGTGGTTCTGCGCGTAAAGAATGTTCCACACCCCGAGGACGTCCGCCTTGCACTCCTCCACCGTCGAGTAGAGCTCCTTGAGTGGTTTGCGCACTTCGACGCGCGTCCCGTCCGGCTGCGTCAGAAAACCAGGCCCCAGCCCGTGGGAAAGCTCGTGAAACAGGACATGGTTGAAAAACGCGTCGAACGACACCAGGCCCGTTTGTGACGGGTCAAGCACTCGCAGGGCAATCGGCTTGCCGCTCTGGCGGAACTTGGCGTCCATCACGTTCTTGAGGAGGACCTTCTTCGATCCCTTCTTTTCGCGGACCACTTCGTCGTTCGGGAGGTTGAATGCGGCGGTCTGCACTCCATTGCGCGCATCGCCTGCGGTGTAGATTTCCTGCACCACCTTGATCGGCGATTCGCTTCCCCGCTTGAGATTCTTGTACTGCTCCGGCTCCGGGAGATTGCGCTCCATGTCCGGCAGCGCATGCGCGTAGGCGGTGAGCTTCTCGCTCCCCGGGCGGTCCACCACCGTGATGAACGATTCGTAGGACGCCTTGTAGTTGAAGAGGTTGTCCTCGTAGACCTCGTAGGGTCCGATGGCCACCTCGATCGGACCATCGAGATCCATCCAGTCGATGTCGCTCTGCTGGTACTGGTCGGACAGGAACGCGTCGGCGCGCGAGGTCAGGAACTTCCGCAGCGAAGCGTTGGTGGTGAGTGCGGCGGCCTCCCGCAACTTACCGGCGGCAGGCTCGAGAAAATCGCGGTAGAACGCGCCATAGGGGATGCCCACCAAGGCGGTTCCGTCTCTCCGCACGATCGTCAACAAGCCCTGCAGCTCATCCTTCTGATCGGGATGGGCGGCGATGTAGCGCTCCAGCTCTTCCTTGGTCAGATCAGCGGGATAGAACGCGGCGCCGGCGGGCTTCCTGCCTTCTGTTCCGAACGGCTCGATGAACGGCTCGTCCTCCTGCAGACGGTCCCACCGCCCTTTGTTGGCCACGAAATAGTCGTGGGCCGCGGCATCCGCCGGAGAGGAATTCGCCTGCATCTTCAGACGCTCCAGGATCTCCGGATTGTCCTCCGATACCTGGCGCCAGTAGAGATCGTCGATCAGCTTCGAGGCTTCGATCAACTTTGCCACCACCTGCCGTTCGTTCTCGTTCAGAAGAGATCGGTCGTAGTCGATGGTCGTTCGAGGAAGCTTCGCCATCCGCTGTGCCGAGTCGGTCGCCACCTTCAGCTTCGACCGCTGAGCGGGGGGCGCGGCGGGGGTGGCAGGGGCGGTCGGATTGACAGCTATGGGTTTGGTCATGCAGGCGCAGGTCAGGAGGGCGATGGAGAGGCTCAAAAGACGCTTCATGGTGCCGCGGATTCTACCTTCCCCGCCTCAGGTTTCAGCTCCTCGGGGCGTGCCCGCATCCTCACGGATCGTGCTATCGTCAAATCGAGTCTCAACCGGAGTCCATTTGATTATTGATTGCACAAACTGTCACGCGCGTTACCAGTACGACGCGGACCGTTTCGAGAGAAAGCCGTCCAAGAAGATCAAGTGCGCGAAGTGCGGGAACGTCTTCGAGATTCAGAACCCCGCATACGCACCCAAAGCGGTGATGGAAGAAGGCTTCGGTGACCAGACTTACACCCGCCGGGAGGAGCCACCCCCGCCCGCGGCAACACCAATCGTCGAAACCACCGCGCAGTCGCCTCTGCCCACCGCCATCGATCCCCGCTCTTCGACCGGAAAAATGGAGCCTCCTCCGCAGGTCCCTCAAATGCCGCAGGGGAAACGGCTCTCGCTCGCCGTGATCAACGGCCCCGACGCCGGAACCGTCTTCCG
>JBDSGC010000219.1:0-2677 GCA_039919215.1 Thermoanaerobaculia bacterium
CCAGTTCTTCTGCAGGTAATCGAATTCAGGGAAGTTCTTCTTCTGCCACGCCACCACGGCCTCGTGATATTTCGGTGTGATGGTCTCGGTTGAATAGGCTGCCAAGGATCCTCCTGAGGGTGCAGGCCTGTGCAACGCCGGCACTGCAGTGAACATTCTCGATTCGGTGCGATAATGCCGCGCTGCGCGGCGGGGGATTGTAAGCGGTTACCGCGTTTTCCAGGAACATCGCCCCGCGTGGAGTGGTTGGCATCGACGCGAAGGCAATGCAGACGCTCACCTTGCTTCATCCCGCGGAGTTTCCGATAGGGCGATACGCCGAGGCGCTCAGCCGCGAGGCGATCTCTTGCTCGTCCTTCCAACACCTCGATCAGATCCGGCCGGACGGCCACTCTCTCCGGGTCGTGCTGGTGCAGCCGGGGAACGATCGCGATCTCCCAGCCTCCCTGGATGCCAAAACGGCAGTGCTCGGAATCGGCTTGAGCGAGCAGCCGAGATGGCTCGGGGACGACAGCATCTATCTGCAGCTGCCCGCCGATCCTTCCAGCCCTGTACTGCTGGGAGCGGTGCGCCGGGCGTACCTGTACCTCCACCAGAAGACCCGTGCCGATCAGCTGGAGAGGCAGCTCCACGAACGCACCAGCGAGCTGCGTCAGGTCAGCGAAGTGGGAATCGCCCTGTCGGCAGAGCGCGATCATTCCGTCCTGCTGACCACGATTCTCAGCAAGGCGCGGGAGCTCTCCCGCTCCGACGCCGGCTCGCTGTACCTGATCGACACGTCCAGCGGAGAGCGGATGCTTCGGTGGAAACTGGCCCAGAACGACTCCATCGATGTGGAAGGGTTCGAAGAGAAGCTCCTTCCCATCACCCGGAAGAGTCTGGCCGGGTATGTGGCGCTCACCGGAGAGATGCTGGTGATCGACGACGCGTACGCCCTGCCTGCGGAGGCGGAATACACGATCAACACTTCGTTCGATGAGAAAAATGGATACCTGACGCGTTCCATCCTGGTCTTTCCGATGACGAACCATGTCGGCGATGTGATCGGAGTGCTGCAACTCATCAATCGTAAGCGCGCCGGCGCTCCGGCCAAACTCACGGCAGCGACGGTTCCGAACGAAGTGACTCCGTTCGAAGCGGAAGCCATCGAGTTGATGCGCTCGCTGGCGGGGCAGGCCGCCGTGGCCGTGGAGAACAATCTTCTCTACGAATCCATCGAGCGGCTGTTTGAAGGATTCGTCACCGCTGCGGTCACCGCCATCGAGCAGCGCGATCCGACCACTTCCGGTCACTCCTTCCGGGTCGCGGATCTCACGGTGGAGCTGGCCCGCGTCATCGACCGGATCGACTCCGGGCAGTTCCGGGACACTCACTTTTCCATCGATCAGGTACGCGAGATCCGATACGCCTCCCTTCTCCATGATTTCGGCAAGGTCGGAGTGCGCGAGCAGGTGCTGGTCAAGGAGAAGAAGCTCTACCCCATGCAGCTGGAGACCATCCGGGCGCGCTTCGAATTCGTCATGAAGTCCGCGGAGAACGATGCCAATCGCCGGCGGGTCGAATATCTGGTCGAACACGGCCCGACAGCCTTCGAGGAGTTCAACCGCCAGGTCACCACCGAACTCGAGGAGGCTGTCGCCCGCCTGCGGAAGGACTTTCAGTTCGTGGCGCAGTCCAACGAGCCGACAGTGCTGCCGGAAGGAGAGTTCCAGTACCTGCAGCAGCTGGCCCAACGCGAGTTCGACGATCTGGAGGGGGAGCAGCGTCTGCTCATCAGCCCCGAGGAGGCGCGGATTCTCTCCATCCGGAAGGGCAACCTCGATCCGGCCGAACGGACCGAGATCGAAAGCCATGTCACCCACACCTTCAACTTTCTCCGGAAGATCCCCTGGACGAAGGATCTCTCCGCCGTCGCCGACATCGCCTACGCCCACCATGAGAAGCTCAATGGACGGGGCTACCCCCGCAAACTCAACGCGACCGAGATCCCCATCCAATCGCGGATGATGACCATCTCGGACATCTACGACGCGCTCACCGCGAACGATCGACCTTACAAGCGAGCGATCTCGACGGAACGGGCCCTCGACATTCTGAAGATGGAGGTCAACGACGGATTGCTGGACTCGCCGCTGCTCAACGTGTTCGTGGAGTCGAAGGTCTACGAGCGCGCGGGCATCCTTCGCTCCTGACCCGCAGTGTCAACCCCATCCTGCCGCGGGCGCATGAAGTGGCTTCGCCGAGATTTCTTTCCCTCCCAAAGCCCGTGCGAGAGGTGAGTCTCTTCCGCTCCTGACGTCTCTCCGGGCCCCGCGCGGATCAGCAGAACGCCTTACACTCCGGCCATGACCGAAGCGATGCTCTCCGAGCTCGACGCCTTCCTCCGTCCGCTCTATCAGGATCTCGATGGCGGTTCGAAAATGGAGGACGCTGAGCGGGTAGCTGCCATCGCCCGTCACATCTACACGCCTCCCTCATCGAAAGAGGCGCGCTCCCTCGATCTGCTGCTCCGTTTCCGAGGAATCGGGGCCTGGCTCAACAAGATGGGCAACCTCTCCCGGACGCTGCTGTCGGTTCGGGATTTGACAGAGGACGAGCTTCGAACTACGGCGGAATCGATCCGCAGGCTGGAAGAGCCTCAGAGCGACGTGGAGCGGGCGGTGGCCGGCGCGATCCT
>JBDSGC010000220.1:0-19161 GCA_039919215.1 Thermoanaerobaculia bacterium
GGCCGCGGCAACTCGGGCAGCCTTCGTAGCGCAGGCATCCCTGCCGGCCGTGTCGCGGGCATCTTGCCCGCGGGAGCTCGGCGAGAAGCGCCGGCTGGAAGCAGACGTACGGCCGGCAAGGATGCCCCGCTACGGTCGCTTCGCTCAAGAGCTTTCACGAGCTCAGGGCGGCGCGAGCCCGGTCGAGCAGGATGTCGGCGATCGCGGGCTGGTGCCCAACGTAGTCGCTCATCGTGATCGCCACTGCGGGATGTTTCTCCGCCGCGCCTGCAAGAATGTCGGGGATGTCCCGGACCAGATGACGACCGCTGTGTAGAAAATAGGGCACGACGACCACCTCCGTGGCGCCCGTCTCTACGCACTCGTCGACCGCCGTGGCGATGTCGGGCGCATTGCAATCGAGGTAGCCGATGAGCACGGACATTCCGGGCACCCGTGCGCGCACCGCAGCCGCGAGCATGACGATATCGTCGTTCGCTTCCGGCCGCGGACTTCCATGAGCCACCAGGAGCAGGGCCCTCACGCCGGCACCTCGACGTGAACTCTGCAGACCGCGCTTCCGTAGAGCGGGCAGCGCGGATTCTCACGACAAGACGACCCCGCCTCCACCACTCGCTCACCACTCCATGCGGAGGCAGGGCGGGCGGTAGCGATCGCCCCGATGACCGCGTCCACCATCGCGGAATGAAAGCCGATGACGTCCGCGGTAATGATCGGGAGCGAAGGATGTTCCTCCCGCACCCGCGCGATGGCCGCGGGAAGATCGTCGATCACGAACTTTCCGGCCACAAGAAAATAAGGAGTGATGACCACGCTGGTTGCGCCGAGGGAGATGCAGTGTGCGATCGTTGCGCCGAGGTCGGGCGGGAGGTAGTTGAGAAATGCAACCTCCACGATCGGCGCGTCGCCACGCTCGCGCATGAACGCAGCAAGCTCCATCAGATTCCGCTCCGCTCCGCACAGAACGCTGCCATGGCTGAAGAGAACGATGGCCTGCATGCGGTGGATTGTAGGGGAAAGCAGAAGGCGAAAGGCGAAGACAGAAGCCAGAAAAGACCGACTCGCCGCATCATCGCAATCCTCGCGATCGCCTTTGCATTCTGCCTGGTGACCGGTTCTCGTTTTCAGTTTCTCTCCTTCTGCTTTCTAAACGATATGATCCCGCCACACACGGAGGCCACGATGGCTGATGAACGCGACGATGACATTCCGGTCGACAAATCCCGACGCTCGTTTCTGATTCAGTCCGCAGTGGCGACCACAGCGATCGTTGTCGGTCCGATGCTCGGCGCGACCCCTGCTGCCGCCGCTGCGCCACCGGCGACCGATGCCTCGCTGCTGCCGGTCACGCTGAAGATCAACGGGGCCGACCACAAGCTGCGGCTCGATCCGCGAACCACATTGCTCGATGCGCTGCGTGAGCATCTCGACCTGACCGGAACCAAGAAGGGTTGCGATCAAGGCGCGTGCGGCGCGTGCACCGTTCTGGTCGACGGGAGGCGCATCAACTCCTGCCTCACGCTCGCGGTGATGCAGTCAGGCCGCTCCATCACCACCATCGAGGGGCTCTCCAGCGGCGGCCAACTCCATCCCGTGCAGGCGGCCTTCATCCGCCAGGACGGCTTCCAGTGTGGCTACTGCACTCCCGGCCAGATCTGTTCGGCGGTGGCCTGCATCTCCGAAGGCCACACGAAATCCGATGAAGAGATCCGCGAATGGATGAGCGGCAACCTATGTCGATGCGGCGCTTACACCAACATCGTCGCTGCCGTCCGCGAAGCCGCAGCGAAAGGAGGCACTCGTGCAGCCCTTTGAATACTCCCGAGTCCACGATGAAGCGGCGGCCATCAAGGGTCTGACCGCGAACAACCGCGCGAAGGTGATCGCCGGTGGAACCAACCTTCTCGATCTGATGAAGGAGCACGTAGAGACTCCCAGCCGCCTGCTCGACATCAACGACCTGGCCATGAGCGCCATCGAACGGACAAGCGACGGTGTGCGCATCGGCGCGCTGGCCCGCATGAGCGATACCGCGGCGCACCGCTCGATCAAAGAACAGTTCCCCGCGCTCTCCGAGGCGCTGCTGCTGTCCGCCTCGCCGCAGCTCCGCAACATGGCCTCGATCGGTGGAAATCTCATGCAGAGAACACGCTGCGCCTACTTCCGGGACATCACGCTGGGAGCCTGCAACAAACGCAATCCCGGCAGCGGCTGCTCCGCCATCGCTGGCGAGAACCGCATGCACGCCGTCCTCGGCACCTCGCCGGCCTGCATCGCCACCCACCCCTCCGACTTCGCCGTGGCTCTGGCCGCTCTCGATGGAATCGTGCAGGTGCACGGCCCCAAAGGGTCTCGCGACATTCCTGCTGTGGACTTCCATCTTCTTCCCGGTGAGACGCCGCAACGCGAGCATGCGCTCGCGCACGACGAGATCATCGTGGCCGTGCGCGTGCCATCGGCTCCTCACGCTGAGCGCTCCTACTACCTGAAAGTGCGCGACCGGGCGTCGTACGAGTTCGCCCTCACCTCAGCTGCGGTCGGGCTGGGGCTCGACGGCTCGACGATCCGCTCCGCACGCGTGGCGCTGGGGGGCGTGGGGACCAAACCGTGGCGATCGCGAGAAGCGGAAGCGATCCTCACCGGCAAGAGCATTTCCGACGCGTTGTTCCGCGAAGCGGCCGAGGCAGCGCTGCAGTCTGCGAAACCGCAGCGACAGAACGGATTCAAGGTGGAACTGGCCAAACGCACCATCGTCCGGGCCCTGCAGACGGTGGCTGGAGGTGCAGCATGAGCGCGAACGTCGGAGCAGGAATCGATCGCGTCGATGGGCGGGCCAAAGTCACGGGCACGGCCCGATTCGCTGCGGAGAACAACGAGAAGAATCTGGCCTACGCCGTCCTCGTTCCCAGCACAATCGCCAGCGGGACGATCAAGACACTGGACACGGCCGCGGCTGAGAAGGCGCCCGGCGTGGTGAAGATCATCACGCACCTCAATGCACCGAAACTGATCAAGACGGGGACGTTCGTCGCCGGTGGAGCCGCCGGCGAGAATCGCATCCCGCTCGATGGTCCTCAGATTCACTACGCCGGTCAGCACATCGCGGTCGTGGTGGCCAATACGTTCGAGCAGGCCACTGCGGCGGCCATGCTGGTTCGGGCGACTTACGACGCGAAGGTGCCGCGGGCCTCTCTCAAGGAGCATCGCGCCGATGCCACACCGAAGGGCATGTTCGGACCGCCGGAATCGAAGCGGGGCGACGCGGACGCCGCGCTGGCGTCGGCCGAAGTCAAGGTTGATGAGGTCTACCGGACTCCGGTGGAGCATCACAACATGCTGGAGCCGCACGCGCTGGTGGCCGCCTGGGATGGCGATCATCTCACCGTGCACGATGCCTCGCAGTACATCTCCGGCGCTCAGAAGGATCTCTCCACCGCGTTCGGGATTCCCATCGAGAACGTGCGGGTGCTCTCGCCGTATGTCGGCGGTGGCTTTGGCTGCAAAGGCAACGTCTGGCCGCACGTCCTGCTGGGAACGATGGCCGCTCGCGTCATGAAGCGCCCCGTCAAACTGGTGCTCACCCGGAAGCAGCTCTTCACGTCGAACGGCCATCGCTCGCAGACCGAACAGCGCGTCGCTCTGGGCGCTGGGCGCGATGGGAAGCTGACCTCGATCATCCACGAGTCGCTTTCGCACACCTCCATGTTTGACACGTTCGTTGAAGCGTCGCCTGTGGCCACGCCGATGATGTATGCGTCACCGAACCTGCGAACCATCACCAGAGTCGTCAGCCTGAACCACCCGCAGCCCACGTTCATGCGCGCCCCGGGGGAGACGCCAGGGATGTACGCGCTGGAGTCCGCACTCGACGAGCTGTCTTACAAACTGAAGATGGACCCGGTGCAACTCCGGCTCGTCAATCACGCCGACTCCGATCCGGAAAGCGGAAAGCCGTGGTCGAGCAAATCGCTCAAGGAGTGCTACCAGCAGGGAGGCGAGCGTTTCGGCTGGGCGAAACGAAACCCGGAGCCACGCTCGATGCAGGACGGTCGCATGCTGATGGGCTGGGGCATGGCCAGCGCCACCTATCCCACGTACCGCCAGGCGGCGAGCGCGAAGGTGCGCATCCTCGCGGACGGAAGCGCCGTGGTGCAGAGTGGCGCCCAGGAGATGGGCATGGGCACGGCCACGGTGCAGACCCAGCTCGCAGCGGAGCTCCTGGGGATTCCCATCGAACGTGTCCGCTTCGAACTGGGTGATACCCGCCTGCCGAAAGCGCCTGTGGCCGGCGGTTCCATGCAGACGGCCAGCGTCGGCTCCGCGGTCAAGGGAGCTGTGCAAGCGGCTCTAAAAAAGCTCACCGACTTCGCAATCGCCGACAGCGCATCGCCGCTTCACGGGGCCGCTGCTGCCGACGTCGCGTCCGCCGATGGCCGGCTCTTCCTTCGCAGCAACTCCGCCACCGGGGAGACGTTCGCTTCGATCCTGAACCGGCATTACCTGCCCGCCGTAGAGGCGCAGTTCGACGCCACGCCGGCCAAAAGCGAGCACTCCGCTCACGCCTTCGGCGCGCACTTCATCGAGGTGGCAGTCGATCCCGACCTGGCGCGCGTGCAGGTCCGGCGCGTGGTCAGCGCCTTCGCCGCCGGCCGCATCCTCAACGCCAAGACTGCCCGCAGCCAATACCTCGGCGGGGTCGTGCAGGGCATCGGCATGGCCCTTCTCGAGCAGACGCACATCGATGAGAACCTCAGCCGCTTCACCAACGCCAACTTCGCCGAGTACCTCGTGCCCGTCAACGCCGACATCGTCAGCATCGAGCCGATCCTGGTGGAAGAGGTGGACGAGCACGCCAATCCGATCGGCGTGAAAGGCATCGGCGAGATCGGGATCGTCGGGGTTGCCGCCGCAGTGGCCAACGCCGTCTATCACGCCACCGGAAAGCGAGTGCGGGATCTGCCGATCACCATCGAGAAGCTGCTGTAGGCGCCGCGAAACCCTTGCGGGAACGACCACGCAGGGCCGATTACGTCGCTCCGATGCACAGTGCATCGAGGGTCTGGCTTGCAGGCTACCGGGAAGATCCGGCGGAGATCCTGTGGAGCCGGCGAAGCCGGCAGAAGACTGTAGCCCCCGGCTTCAGCCGGGGGAACGCAGCGACCCGAGTGCAGCGAAGCCCGCTTCAGCGGGCGACAGAAGGGTCCGGGCCAATCAACGAGGGGTCCATCCGCTGTTCTGTCGCCCGCTGAAGCGGGCTCGCGAAATGGCGGTTCTCGGCTTCCCCCGGCTGAAGCCGGGGGCTACAGTCTGTCGCCGGCTGCGCCGGCTGAAATCTGCTGGAGGGGACTCGTCCCTCGCCCTTACAGCGTGTAATTCTTTTCGAGCAACACGCGGGCGCGGCGGTCGCGGAGATTGCGGATCTGCGACTCGATGTCGCGTTCGAACGGAATCTTGCGGTGACTGGCGTAGACGGGGGCGTCCACGGTGATCTTTTTCAACTCTTCGCCGAACGTCTGCGGCGACAGATGCGCTGTGTCATCGGCGAGCTGCTGCTGATCGTTCGGGAAGGACGCCTCGGTGACCACAGCGACCACGTTCGGGGTCTTGTTGGTCCGCTTCCAGATCTCTGTGGTCGGCCCGGTGTCTCCGGTGAAGGTGATGGCCTGTCCGCCCAGTTCCACGATGACCCCGGAAGCGGGAATCTGGTGGTGCACCGGGACTGCGGTCAAGGTCACGTCGCCGAACACCGTTTTCTTGCCGGCAGCCAGAGGCCTGTAGATGACGGCAGGCTTGTTGGTAAGGGGGGAGACCAGCGAGGAGAAATCGGGCCAGACGATGCCATTGAAAACGTGCTGCACGAGCAGGTCCATGACGTCTTTGGCTGCGAAGAGCGTGAGGGGGCCGGCGTTCTGGCTGAAGCGGTTGTGGATCAGATGCGGCAGGTCGCGGATGTGGTCGGCGTGCGAATGGGTGATGAAAACCGCCTGCACGCGGGCCTGCTGCGCGAAGGAGAGCTTCGAGGTGAGAGTGCCGGCGTCGACGGCGAGCCAGTCGTCGATCAGGTAGCCCGTAAGATTGTGTTCCGCATCTGACGCGCCATACGCGCCGAGGACTTTGAGCCGCATTCCCGTCCTTCGCCCTGGTTCTTCTGGGGAGGTCACTATTCTTGCAGCGGAAGGAGTTAATGTCCAGTAAGACCCGAAGAGTTCGCACGTTGAGCATCGATGGCGATGCCCTCGAAAAACCGGCGCCGAACTCCGTTCTGGACCTCTTTCAGCCCGCCGTCCGCGAATGGTTCACGCAGTCGTTTGCCGCTCCCACCCGGGCCCAGGAGATGGGGTGGCCGTCGATCGCTCGCGGTGACTCCACTCTGATCTTCGCCCCCACCGGCAGCGGGAAAACCCTCACCGCCTTCCTGTGGTGTCTCAACCGCCTGCTCTTCGATCCCGTCCCGCCCAAAGAGCGTCGCTGCCGCGTGGTCTACATCTCCCCGCTCAAAGCGCTGGCGGTCGACGTCGAGAGGAATCTGCGCGCGCCGCTCACCGGAATCGCCAACCTCGCTTACGAGCGGGGCGAGCCGTTCAACCTGCCCACCATCGGCATCCGCACGGGCGACACTCCGCAATCGGAGCGCGCGCGATTCCTCCGGGAGCCGGCGGACATCCTCATCACCACCCCCGAGTCGATTTATCTGATGCTGACGTCGAACGTGCGGGAAACGTTGCGCAGCGTGGACACGGTCATCATCGACGAGGTCCATGCGCTCGTGCCGAACAAGCGCGGCGCACACATGGCCCTCTCGATGGAGCGACTGGCGCTTCTCTGCGATCAGCCTCCCCAGCGAATCGGGCTCTCCGCCACACAGAATCCCCTCGAGGAGGTCGCTCGATTCCTCGGGGGCACCGAATCCGCCGCCTCCAGACCGGCGAAGGGAAGCAAGAAGAAGAAACCCACGAAGGGCACTGCCGAACCGCCGGACCTCGGCATGAACGACATCGCCTCAACGGCCACACGCTTCCGTCCGGTCGTACTCGTCAATACTGAGGAGCGAAAGAAACTCTCGCTCCGCGTCGAGGTCCCGGTCGAGGAGATGGCCCGACTGGGCGAGCCGGCGGAAATCCCCAGCGGACCTGCTTCGGCCGCCCCGACCAGAGCCTCGATCTGGCCAGCCATTCATCCGAGGCTGCTGGAGCTCATTCGCGAGCACACCTCCACGCTGATTTTCGTCAACTCGCGACGCCTGGCGGAGCGGCTCGCTGCTGCCTTGAATGAGCTGGCGGGCGAGATGCTCGTGCAAGCGCATCACGGTTCCATCGCCCGCGCCCAGCGCATCGAGATCGAAGACAACCTGAAGTCCGGGCGCCTGCCCGCGCTCGTAGCCACCTCGTCGCTGGAGCTTGGCATCGACATGGGCGCCATCGACCTGGTCATCCAGATCGAAGCACCTCCCTCAATTGCCAGCGGCATGCAGCGCATCGGACGGGCCGCGCACCAGGTGGGGACCGTGAGCGAAGGAATCATTTTCCCGAAGTATCGCGGCGATCTGCTGGCTTGTGCCGCAGTCACCGACGCCATGCATCGCGGAGCGATCGAGCCGACGCGCTATCCGCGCAATCCGCTCGACGTCCTGGCGCAGCAGATGGTGGCCATGATCGCCGTCGACCCGTGGAAGGCCGCCGATCTGTACGCCGCCGTAAAACGCGCCGCACCATTCTCCGAACTGGGCCGCACCGCGTTCGACGGAGTGCTGGACATGCTTTCCGGACTCTATCCGTCCGACGAATTCGCCGAGCTTCGTCCGAGGGTTACCTGGGACCGCGTCACTGACGAGCTCACGCCGAGGCCGTCGGCGAAACGCGTGGCCATCACCAGCGGCGGGACCATTCCCGATCGCGGACTGTTCGGCGTTTTCCTGGCCGGTGCGGAGAAAACCTCGAGCGCACGCGTGGGCGAGCTCGACGAGGAAATGGTGTTCGAGTCGCGCGTTGGCGAGACGTTTCTCCTGGGCGCCTCCACCTGGCGCATCGAGGAGATCACTCACGATCGCGTCATCGTGACGCCGGCTCCCGGCCAGCCGGGAAAGATGCCGTTCTGGAAGGCGGATGGTGCGGAGCGGACCGTGCAGTTCGGTGCGGAGATCGGGCGGCTGGTGCGGGAGATCGGAGAGATGAAGCCGCGCGACGCCGTCCGCCTGCTGATCTCGAAACACGATCTCGACGAAAAGGCCGCGAACAACTTTCTGCAGTACTTGTCGGATCAACGCGACGCCACCGGCGTGGTGCCCGACGATCGCACCATCGTCATCGAGCGAGTCCTCGATGAGCTGGGCGACTGGCGCATCTGCGTCCTCACCCCCTTCGGCGGACGCATCCATGCTCCGTGGGCCATGGCGGTCACGGCGCGCGTCCGGAATGAGCTGGCCATCGATGTAGAAACGATGTGGAGTGACGACGGATTCATCGTGCGCTTTCCGGAGACGGACGCGGCACCCTCCGCGGAGCTGATGATTCCGGACGCCGACGAGATCGAGCAGTTAGTGGTCCGCCAGCTCGGTGCGAGCTCCATGTTTGCGGCGAAGTTCCGGGAAGCGGCGGCGCGCGCGCTACTGCTCCCGCGACATCGGCCCCAGGGTCGCACGCCGCTCTGGCAGCAGCGGAAGAAGGCCTACGATCTCCTGCAGGTGGCGTCGCGCTTCGGTTCGTTCCCCATGATCCTGGAGACCTACCGGGAGTGTCTGCGCGATGTGTTCGACGTGCCCGCGCTCATCTCGACCATGCGGAAAATCCGCGAGCGAACCATTCGGGTCACGGTCGCCGACACCGAGAAGCCTTCGCCGTTCGCCGGCTCGCTCCTGTTTCGCTACGTCGCGAATTTTCTTTACGACGGCGACGCTCCGCTGGCCGAGCGCCGGGCCCAGGCTCTGGCCATCGATCAGGCGCAGCTGCGGGAACTCCTGGGTGAGCCTGAGCTCCGCGAGCTGCTCGACCCCGCTTCGCTCGAACAGGTCGAGTTGGAGCTGCAGCACCTCGACGATCGTCATAAAGCCAAGTCGCCCGATGCCATCCACGATCTGCTTCTGCGGCTCGGCGATCTGACGATTGAAGGGATCGCGGCGCGCTCCGTGGTCGATGCGGCGAGCGCTGTGCGCGAGCTCTCCAAAGCGCGGCGCGTGATCGAGATCCGCGTCGCCGGCGAGAAGCGCGTGATCGCCATCGAAGACGCCAGCCGTTATCGCGATGCCCTCGGTACGCCGTTGCCGCCGGGACTGGCCGACCGCCTGCTCCAGCCGGTGGCTGATCCCACCGGCGACCTGGTACTCCGCTTCGCTCGTACTCATGGTCCATTCACGCCGGCGGAGGTGGCGCGTCACTACGGCATGGGCGTCGCCGTGGTCAGCGCAGCACTGGAGCGCTTTGTACAGCGAGGACGATTGCTCGAGGGCGAGTTCCGCCCCGGCGGTACGCAGCGCGAGTGGGTGGAAAACGACGTTCTGAAGTCGATCCGCCGACGCTCGCTGGCCAAGCTTCGCAAAGAAGTCGAACCGGTCGATCCCGCCGTCTACGTACGACTGATGACGTCGTGGCAAGGCGTCACCCGCAAGCGCCGCGGACTGGAAGCACTGCTCGAAGTGGTGGAGACCATTCAGGGCAGCGCGCTGCCCGCCTCCATCCTCGAAACAGAAATTCTTCCGGCGCGCCTGGAAGACTATCGGCCTTCCGATCTCGACACGCTGAGCGCAGCCGGCGAGATTGTGTGGGCTGGACTCGAGCCTCTCGGCGAGCGCGACGGACGCATCGCTCTCTACCTCACCGACCACCTGCCGCTGCTCCACCGTCCGCTCGGCATTGGAGCGGAAGTGGCGGCGGAAGGGGAACCGACGACGCTGGAGACCCGCATCCTCGAGTATCTGGCGCACAGCGGAGCGTCATTCTTCACTCCGCTTCTGACGGGTGTGGGGGGATTTGCCAACGATGTCATCGACGCGATGTGGAGTCTGGTGTGGAAGGGCCTGTTGACCAACGACACGTTCCACAGTCTTCGGGCGTTCACGCGACCTCCGAAGAATCGCCCGCGGGTCGGCTCGAGCAGTCGCTTCCGGTCGCGGAGGCTGTCCCCTCCCTCCACGCAGGGCCGCTGGTCGCTGATTCCCGTCAGCGCCGCCACGCAGACCGAGCGCGCCAACGCCCTCGCCCATCAATTGCTGGCGCGATACGGCGTGGTCGTCCGCGAGGTTGCCGCTGTCGAGTCGATCGCCGGTGGTTTCAGTGCGGTCTATCCGATTCTCAAAGTGCTGGAGGAAGCAGGACGCGTCCGGCGCGGATACTTCGTCGCCGGCCTCGGCGCCACGCAATTTGCCAGCGCCGGAGCGCTCGATCTGCTGCGGTCGTTCCGCGACGAGCCGGAGGTGGTGGAGACCGCGTTCCTCGCCGCGACCGATCCGGCGAATCCGTTCGGATCCCTCCTCAAATGGCCGGCGCCCGGCCTGACCCGATCGGTCGGCGCTCGGGTCATCCTCGTCAACGGTCTGCTGGCGGCGTACCTCGGGCGCGGAGAGAAGCAACTTCTCACCTTCCTTCCTGAGGATGAGCCTGCGCGCGGGATGGTCGGGCGGGCCATCGGGCAGGCTCTGGCGGCGCTGGTCACTTCGGGAGAACGGCGGGCCTTGCTGATCACGGAGGTGAACGGCGAGCCGGTCGCGCGGGCGGCGATCGCGCCGTTTCTCGCCGAGTCAGGGTTCGTGCCGACCGCGATGGGGTATCAGATCCGGGCTAACATTTCCGGTCGCCATGGCTGACCCGAACGATGCCTGAAGGCGATACGATTTTTCGAGCGGCGCGGCGCATGCACGCGGCTCTCGCCGGAAAACCCGTCACCCGGTTTGAGAGCGTCTATCCGCAGCTGATCGTTGTGGACGATCAGACACCCATCGCCGGCCGCACCATCGAACGGGTGAGCGCGAGTGGCAAGCACCTGATCGTCGATTTCTCAGGCGACCTCCACCTGCACACCCACATGCGCATGAGCGGGAGCTGGCATCTCTATCGTCCCGATGAGCGCTGGTGGCGTCCCAGGCGCGATATGAGAGTGGTCGTTTCGACGGCCGAACTGCTCGCGGTGGGGTTCAACATCCCCATCGCCGACTTTCAAACCGGCCGGCAGCTCGAGCGGCATCCGGACCTTCGTCAGATCGGCCCCGATCTGCTGGGTGAAACGTTCGATGCCGCCGAGGTCCTGTCGCGGATGCGCGCCCGGCCCGATCGGGAGATCGCGGACGTGATCCTCAACCAGCGCGTCGTCAGCGGGATCGGCAACGTTTTCAAGTCAGAGATTCTTCATGTGTGCGCGGTCAACCCGTTCCAGCTCGTCGGGTCGCTCAACAATGGAACGCTGGAGAACATCATCGCCGTCTCGTTGAGACTTCTGCGGCAGAACGTCTCGCCGGAAACGCGCGGCAGGAAGACGACCCGCCTTCTCAATCCGTCCGAACAGCTCTGGGTCTATGGGCGCGGGGGGGAGCCGTGCAGGACGTGCGGGGAGCGCATTCTCTACCGCAAGCAGGGGCTGGACGCTCGCGGAACGTACTGGTGTCCCACCTGTCAGCCGCTAACGAAAAGCACCTGAAAACACTAACGGAGCCTTTCGGCTCCGTCGGTGTTCTTCATTGGACCGCTGCGGCCATGTCGGTAGGGTTCAAAGAAGAGAAAATCGTCCAAAATCGGTCCAATCGTTGAGGAGGGAGCCCGCAGCGGCCACTGAGCGCAGGCGAGTGGGGTAGGACCCGCGCTGGTACGGTTTCGAAGCTGTCGATCCCGTTTTCATTGTTGCGCAAGGTTTTGCATAAATCTCGCCAGCCGCTCTGAAGTCAGATCAGGCCGCTTCCAAGGTCAGGAGCAGCTCCTGCATTCGGCTGGATCTCTTTTTTCTCATGTGTTTTCGTTGAACCCGTGAGAAACGAGAGCGATTGCCGCATCCGCCGGGAGTCGGCTCCGCACCGGTAGTTTTTTCATCACTGGCGCCCGGGTTGCAAAAGTGACCAGCTGCCAATGAGCCCGTTGACCCTGCCTCGCGCCTTCATCCTGATCCTCGCTCTCGGCCTTCCCACGGCTGCCCAAGCCGACTGGACAATCGGAGCCGCCACCGGCCCGTTCGTCTTTGGTAATTTTGCAGAGAGAACCTCTCGCGTCATCAACGGATCGAGCTCCGGGAGCACCCGCTCGAATCTTTCCGCGTCGACCCGAGCGGGGGCCTCCATCGACGTGGAATCGGGAATCACGGATTGGCTCGGAGTCAAACTCGAAGGATCCTGGACTCGCTCTCCTCTCCGCATCAAGAGCAGCGGCGGGAGCGGCCTGACGTTCGATGCGGGTGAAGTCAGCGTGACGAGCTTCTCGCTGCCGGCGGTCATCCACTTGAATCGTCACGGCGCCTTCCGCTTCCAGCTCGAAGCAGGCCCCTCTTACTCGCTCTACCGGGTCAGCCCGAAACGCGGCGGAACCATTCCCCTTTTTGAAGGAACGCGGGGACGCTGGGGCGGCACGGCGGGCGGGAGCGTCTCCTGGTGGCTCAGCTCTCGTGTGGCCATCGAAGGCCGGGCGGTGGATCTCGTCACCACGTCGCCATTCCGGCGGGAGGATCTTGCCTCTCCCAGCGTCGGCGTGAGCATCCCGAAGACGCACAACGTCCACACTACGGTCGGCATCCGCTATCGCTTCTGATCAGAGGAATGGCTCAGGTTGAACGATTCAGCGGTCGAACAGGGAATTCAGATCCCTCAGAAAGTCGCTGAGATCAAACCGGTAACCCTCCGCAACCTCGGCCAGAGTCTCATCCGGCGACGACTCGCACTGAGCACAGCCGCTGAGCTGATAGGCAGCGAAGACCCAGCGCGCGGAGGGATGGAGCACCAGGGCCTCGCTCACGGTCATCTCTGCTTCGAAAGTCTGCGTGGCGGCGATCTGGTCCATCTGCGTTCGGACTCCCGGTACAATGCGCGACGATGAAAGTGCGGCTCCTCTTTTTCGCCGTGCTCCGCGATCTTACCGGGAAAGCAGAGGCCTTGCTCGACCTCCCCGAGGGAACGCGCGCCGTTGATGTATGGAACCAGCTGAGGGGCGAATACCAGAGTCTGGCGGGCTATCGTCATCCCCCCCTCGCTGCGGTGAACGAACAGTACGCGCTGCCTGAACAACGACTCCACGACGGCGACGATCTCGCCTTCATCCCGCCGGTCGCCGGCGGATGAGCTACCTCACCGATCAACCCATCGACGCTGCGGCACTGGAGCGCTCCGTGCTCCTTCGAGCCCACGGAGCCTCGGTCGTTTTCGCAGGCGTGGTCCGCGACCACCACGAAGGCAAGGCGGTCGAATCGATCGACTATGAAGCCTACCGGCCCATGGCAGAAAAAGAGATCGGAATTGTGGTGGAGTCGGTGCGCGCCTCGTTTCCCGATGTGGCCGTTGCGGTGCAGCATCGGCTCGGACATCTGGTGGTTGGCGACGTCTCGATCGTCATCGTGTGCAGCTCGGTCCATCGAGCGGAAGCGTTCGAGGCCTGCCGTCAGGTGATCGATCGCATCAAGCAGACCGTCCCGATCTGGAAAAAAGAACGCGGGCCTGATGGGGAGGAGTGGGTGGGCTGGCAGTCGGCGCAGTGCTGACTGCGGTGCTCAGTGGGAACGGAATGCGATGAACACGACGAATGTCCGGGATGACCAGCTTCCGCGCGGCGCAGGCGGCGCGGGGGAATCCACGCCCATCCCCGCAGCGAGCGTGCTGCTCTTGCGCGAGAATCCTCTGCAGGTCCTGATGATCCAGCGTCACGAGCGATCGAGCTTCGTGCCCAACGCCTGGGTGTTTCCGGGCGGCGCGGTGGAGGAGGGCGACCGTCAGCTCAGCGACGGGACCGAACTGGGAACGATGCGACTGGCCGCAGTCCGGGAGCTCTTCGAAGAGACCGCGATCTGGCTGGGAAGCCCGCTGGTCGATGCCCTCGCTGCGCGACGCGACCTGCTCGAGGGCCGGCGATCGTTCGACGAGCTGTTGCGCCAGTCTCCCATCGACCTCCAGCAACTGGTCTGGACGGCGCGATGGATCACGCCCACAGGCGTTCCCCGCCGCTTCGATACCTACTTTTTTCTGGCCGTCGCTCCCGCGCAGTTCACAGCGGCCGTCGATGAAGCAGAAGCGGTCGACCTGCGCTGGATCGCGCCCGATGAGGCGATGGCCTCCCTGCAAATGGTCTTTCCCACGCTCAAGAATCTCGAGGCTATCCGCGGCGTCGGTTCCGCAGCCGAACTTCTGGAATCGAGACGTTCCGCCGAGATTTTCACCACCCGCCCGATCCTGATTGTCGAAGGCAATCAGAAACGCATCGTTCTCCCCGACTGATGTCGTCCCACTGATGGAGATCCGTTCGATCACAGCTCCCAATCCGGGACCCTACACGCTCGATGGAACGCGAACGTATCTGCTCGGTGCTTCGGTCGTCGTGGATCCCGGCCCTGCCATCGACTCGCATGTGGAAGCGATCCGTGCCGCCCAGCCTGGCCTGAACACGATCTTCATCACGCACCGTCACGCCGACCATGCACCAGCAGGCCTGGCGTTGCAGCGGTTGACCGGCGCGCGGATCATCGCTCCGCCCGGAGTGCTCGACGGGCACCGAAATCTCGACGTGGTCGGGGGCGAAACCCTTCCGCTGGAGTCGGGTTCGCTGGCAGTGCTGGCCACCCCAGGTCACACTGCGGAGCACGTCTGCTACCTGACCTCCGACGGCGATCTCTTCACCGGCGACACCATCCTCGGCTTCGGAACCACCACCATTTTTCCGCCCGATGGAAACATGGCCGACTACCTGCGGTCGCTGCATCGGTTGCGAGCGCTGGCGCCAAAACGGATCCTTCCCGGCCACGGACCCATCCGCGAGGACGCCATCGATCTGATCGATCACTACATCGCCCACCGTCAGGAGCGCGAGCAGCAGATTCTTGCCGCACTCACCGGCGGACCGCGTCCGGTGGCCAGTCTGCGCAACACCATCTACCCCGATCTCGATCGCCGATTGCACGACGCAGCGGAAATCCAGCTGCTGGCGCATCTGATCAAGCTCGAATCGGAGGGAAAATCCGTGCGGGAGCGGGACGTCTGGTCGCTGAAAAAATAAACTTTTGCGCGAAGCCTTGCTACGTTTCGCTTCGCTCAGAGCCACGGTTCGCAAAGGCTGTGAAGAAATCCCCAACCGTCATCCTGAGCGGCGTGGGTGGCGGGCGGGAAGCGAAGGATCTGCAATCACGAGAATGTTGCTGGGAGCAGTTGCGACGTTGCAGATCCTTCGCCGTCTTCGCGCCTTCTAATGAACCATGGTCCTCACCGAGGGGAGAACTCACGACAGCGACGTTGCAGATCCTTCGGCGTCTTCGCGCCTCAGGATGACGAAATCGTTCATCACGCCCTCAACGGCGCGTCGCGCCGTTCCCTTGCTCAGGATGACGGACGAGAGATGGCGTGTATCGTGTCTCCCCGGCGCCGATTAGAATGCGCCGATCAGACCGATCCCGAGGTGCCACTTGAATCATAAAGACTTCATCGAGATTCACGATTACAGCGCGGCAGAAGTGATGGCCATCTTCGAGCTGGCCAGGGACATGAAGGCGAACCCTTCCAAATTTCACGGCGCGCTTCAGGGCCAGACCCTGGCCATGATCTTCGAGAAATCCTCCACACGGACCCGCGTCTCGTTCGAAGTGGGGATGTTCCAGATGGGGGGACACGCCCTGTTCCTTTCCTCACGCGATATCCAGCTAGGTCGCGGTGAGCCGATCTACGACACGGCGAAAGTGCTCTCCCGATACGTGGATGCCATCATGGCCAGAACGTTCGCCCATCGCACCGTGACGGACCTCGCGGAGTACGCCAGTGTTCCCGTGATCAACGGACTCACCGACCTCTCCCACCCCTGCCAGGCGATGACGGACTACTTCACCGCCTGGGAAAAACTCGGAGACCTGAAGGGACGCAAGCTCGCCTACATCGGCGACGGGAACAACATGGCGCATTCCCTGATGTTCGGCGCTCCCAAGCTTGGGATGCACGTGTCGGTGGCCACGCCGTCATCGTACGCGCCCGACGATACGGTGGTTGCCAAAGCGAAGGCTGATGGCGATCAGGCGGGCACCCGCGTCGTGGTCACCACTTCGATCGAGGAAGCGGTCCGCGATGCCGACATCGTGACTACGGACGTGTGGGCCTCCATGGGTCAGGAAGAGGAGTCGGTGAAGCGGGCGAAGGACTTCGAGGGCTGGCAGGTCGACAACCGGGTGATGGGCTTCGCGAAGAAAGAAGCCATCTTCATGCACTGCCTGCCCGCACATCGTGGTGAGGAAGTGGCCTCCGAAGTGATCGACTCCGACCGCTCGGTCATCTACGACCAGGCAGAGAACCGATTGCACGTGCAGAAGGCCATTCTGCATTCGCTGATGAAGGATCGGCGCCGCTGATTGCGAGGATGCGCTGAGGCGAGGCAATGACGACGGATGCGAAAACGCGTCATGGGCGGGGATTGGCGGTCGTCGTCATTCTGGGGATCATCTTCTTTGCCCTTCTGGCGCTGCTGATTCTGCACACCGGCAAACGGCCGGTGGCCCCAGCCGCTCAATCGGAGCCACTGGCGGTCATGCCTCTCCGGCTCCGTCTGCGCACCAAGCCCTCGGCCGATGCGCCGGTGGTGGCCACCGCAACCACCGGCGAGAAGTTGACGGTACTCGACGATCGAGGCGCGTGGGTTCGCGTGCAGGATGAGGATGGTCTGGCCGGGTGGGCAGAGCGCAACGCTCTGGAGCGGGCGTCCGAGCGAGAGCGTCGCCTGACCCGCTCGCAGGCGATCCGGAAACTGCCGATCCTCGCTGCGCTGGCCAGTGCTCGCGCCCCCCTCTACGCCGGTCCGGGGATTTTTTATCCGGTGATCGGCGAGCTCGCCAGCGGTGCGAAGGTCAAGGTCTACACTCGCGATCACGATTTCTACGCGATCGAGAACGCAGACGGCATCGCCTATGCCGACGTCGATGCCATCGACGTGAGCTCCGCGGGCACCCGACAGCTCGAGGTCCACACAGAAGCACCTCCCAGTCCCGAGACGATGGCTTCCCATGCGCCGCCGACCCGCAATCCGGCCCCCGAGCCGCTACCCGTGCCAGCGCCGGTTCCTGAGGAGCCTCGTCCGGCTCCGCCAATCGAACCCACCGTCCGCACCAATCCGGGCGGCGTCTACGCCGCCGTTCCACCCGGCGGCACGCAGCCCGATGAAGTGGACCGGGTGGTCCCTCGCTACCCGCCCATCGCCCGTCGCGCCGGCGTGGAAGGGGCTGTGGTGATCCGAGGCATCGTCCGCCGCGACGGAACGATCGACGACGTCGAGGTCATCAAGAATCTTCCCTACGGCCTCGGCGAAGCGGCACGGGAAGCGGTCAGCCAGTGGCGTTTCCGCCCGGCAACGTTTCATGGCGATCCCATCGACGTCTACTACACCGTGACCGTGAACTTCCGGCTGCAGTAGGTTCCTGAGAGTCATCTCGGGGATGCTGGCGAGTCGGACCGCAGGAACCTCGCCACGCTGAGATCGCTTCCGGTGGATTGAGCTTCCAAGGTGCCTGCGCGGCAGAACGTCCTGGAGCGTGATCTTGGCGGAGCCTTGGGCAACCAGCGCCGCCGGCCGTGCCGGCCAAGGTCGCTTTTTCTGACGCCATCGTCTACATTTCGCCCTCCATGACCGACCGTTTTCCCAAGCCGGCTTCCGGCACGCGCATCGACTTTCAGAACAACCATATCGTCGTACCGGACGACCCGATCTGCCCCTTCATCGAGGGCGATGGCGTCGGTCCCGACATCTGGCGCGCTACCCGGTACGTTCTCGACGGGGTGGTTGAGAAGGTCTACGGCGGCAAGCGGAAGTTTCACTGGCACGAAGTCTTCGCCGGCGACAAAGCGCAGGAGAAATTCGGCGAGTACCTTCCGCAGGAAACGCTCGACGCACTGGCCTTCTACCGGGTCTCCATCAAGGGACCGCTGGCCACGCCGGTCGGTGGCGGGATCCGTTCGCTCAACGTGACGCTTCGCCAGGTTCTCGATCTCTACGCCTGCGTGCGGCCGGTCCGCTACTTCGACGGCGTCCCTTCACCGGTTCGCGAGCCGGCGAACGTCGACATGGTGATCTTCCGTGAGAACACCGAGGACGTGTACGCGGGCATCGAGTGGGAAGCGAACTCGGAGGGGGCAAACAACGTCGTCGGCTTCATCAACACCATGTCCAAGGGCAAGATCAAAATCCGGGAAGGCTCAGCGATTGGAATCAAGCCGGTCTCCGAGTTCGGATCCAAGCGTCTGATCCGCAAAGCGATCGAATACGCCATCGCCGCCAAGCGCGATTCGGTGACCCTGGTGCACAAGGGCAACATCATGAAGTTCACCGAGGGCGCCTTCAAAGACTGGGGGTACAAACTGGCGGCCGAGGAATTTGGCGGCGTTACCATCCCCGAGTCGGAAGTGGGGCCTTCGGGGGCCGGTGGGAAGATCATCATCAAGGACCGCATCGCCGACTCCATGTTCCAGCAGGTGCTCCTGCGCCCGTCGGAGTACTCGGTCATCGCCACCACGAACCTCAACGGCGACTACCTCTCCGACGCGCTGGCCGCGCAGGTGGGAGGACTGGGAATGGCTCCCGGATCGAATGAATCCGACGAAGTAGCGATCTTCGAGGCCACCCACGGCACCGCGCCCAAGTACGCCGGCAAAGACATGATCAATCCCGGCTCGCTGATTCTCTCGGGCGTCATGATGCTGCGGCACATGAAGTGGGATGAAGCCGCCGACGCCATCGAGCGCGCCATCGCAAAGACCATTCAGCAGAAGAAGGTCACGTACGACCTCGAGCGCCAGATGGCCGGGGCGACGAAGGTCTCCACCAGCGAGTTCGGCCGCACCATCGTCGAAAACATCTGAGGGCGGCCTTCCGTAGCGCCGGCGCTACGTTCGCTTCGCTCAGAGCCACGGAGCGCACGTTCTCTCTCACTCACTGGCACATCGCACCATGCCCCGCCCCCTAATGACACACACCCACGACGCCTCTCACGATCGAGTTCCTTCTCCCCGCCGCAGCGGGGAGAAGG
>JBDSGC010000221.1:0-4239 GCA_039919215.1 Thermoanaerobaculia bacterium
TCAGCTCACCCCCGATGGAAAGTATGTAGTAGCTGTGATGGCCATGGAGTCAGAGAAGGCAAAGAAAGCGATCGTGCCGAATTACGTGACCGAGGCGTCGTACACAGACACCATTCCTTCGCGGGAAAAAGTGGGCGACGCCAGCGTCCCATCGCGGCTCGCCGTATTCAATGCCGGAACCGGCGAGGTCAAATGGTTCGAGCACGGGATGAAGCCGGCCGCACCCCCGGAGAAAAGCGACAAGACAGTTTCCACAAGCCCGATCGAGAAAGAGGGACGGAGCAGCGAAGAGAAAACCGAGAAGAGTGCAGCGCCCACGGCGAAAGAGCGCGAGGTCAGTCTCGGCCTTCCGGTGTGGTCCGATGATGCGGCGAACGCCTTTGTCACCGTGCGCTCTGCCGACAACAAGGACGCCTGGCTGATGGCCTTCGATCCGGCGACCGCCAAGGCTCGAGTGCTGGTCAGCACCCACGACGACGCCTGGATCCGCTTCTCCCAATTCGAGCCGAGCACTGGCTGGCTTCGCGACAGCCGGACGATCTACTACGCCTCGGAAGCCACCGGCTTCATGCACCTTTATACCGTTCCCTGGACCGGTGGACCTTCGCGTGCGCTGACGTCGGGGAACTGGGAAGTCGACTCCATCGCGCTCGATCCCTCCGGTAGAAACTTCTATCTCACCACCAGCGACGGCTCACCGTTCGAGCGGCACCTCGAGCGGTTGCCAGTGAGCGGCGGGGCCTTGGAGAAACTCACCACCATGGCCGGGAACAACGAAGCGGTGGTGGCGCCCGATGGGACGGCAATCGCCGATCTCTACTCGTACACCACCAAACCTCCCGAGGTGTATGTCGGTGATCTCAAACGGGGCGGCGCGCCGATTCGAGTGACGCATTCACCCTCCCCGGAGTTCGAAGCGTATCCATGGCTCGATGTTCCGATCGTGCGCATTGCGGCACGCGACGGCGCGCAGGTCCCGGCCCGGATCTACAAGCCTGCGAACTGGCAGGCCGGCGGGCGGGCCGTCGTCTTCGTCCACGGAGCCGGTTACCTCCAGAACGTACATCGCTGGTGGTCGAGCTACTACCGCGAATACATGTTCCATCACCTGCTCATGTCGCGTGGGTATCTGGTGCTCGACGTGGATTACCGCGGGTCGAAGGGGTACGGACGCGACTGGCGGACGGCGATCTATCGTCACATGGGAGGGAAAGACCTCGACGACCAGATCGACGCCGCGCGCTGGCTGGTGAGCACGCAGGGAGTCGACTCGAAAAAGATCGGTGTCTACGGCGGAAGCTACGGCGGGTTCATCACCCTGATGGCGCTGTTCACGCAGCCGGATGTGTTCGCCTCCGGCGCCGCACTGCGGCCGGTCACCGACTGGGCCCATTACAACCACGGATACACCGCCAACATCCTGAACCTGCCGCAGACCGACTCGGAGGCCTACCGCCGATCGTCGCCGATCTATTTTGCCGGCGGACTGAAGGGTCGGCTGCTGATCTGTCACGGCATGGTCGACACCAACGTGCACTTTCAAGACACCGTGCGGCTGGTGCAACGACTGATCGAGCTGCGAAAGACAGGATGGGATCTGGCGGTCTATCCGGTGGAGAACCACGGCTTCGTGGAGCCGACCAGTTGGGCCGACGAGTATCGAAGAATCTTCAAGCTCTTCGAAGAATCCCTTCGATGATCCCGGCGCAGCCGCCCAGGATGGCGGTGGCGCCCGCTGGCTCTCTCACGGAACGATCTGATACCGTGACCTGGCGGGAAAGCATGAGCGAGACTTCGCGTAGTTCCAGAGAGCCGTACATCACCTGCCGGGAGGTCATCGAGTTCATCATCGATTACCTGGACGGGGAGCTTCCCTCCGAAGATCTGCGGCAGTTCAAGCGTCACCTCGACGTTTGCCCGAGTTGCGTCGCCTATCTGCAGAATTACGAACAGACCCTGCGACTGGCCAGGGACTCTCATGAGGAGCTCGATCTGCCCGAGGGTCTGGTGGCTGCCGTCCTTGCCGCTCGTAGCGTGTGACCTTTGAAGACGGCGAAGCACGAATGCGCCGCAGAACCCGCATTTTCGATCGTCGCGGCCCTGATGATGTTTCGTACGGCTGAAACCGCCGACGCGCTACGGCATCGAAGGTGTGACCGGCATGCGCCGCGGAGAGTCTGATGAAGGCACTGAAAAAGAAGCACCCTCTGGCCATTCGCTGGTTCCACTGGATCAACTTCCCCATTCTCTTTGCCATGATCTGGAGCGGAATGCTGATCTACTGGGCGAACTCGGTCTACCGGGTGGGTCTGGGAAGTCACACGCTGTTCAAGATGACCCTGTCCCAGCCCGCCTGGAAGCGATTGCACGTTCCCTTTCGACTCGGCGAGGGGATGGCCCTGCACTTCTTCTTCATGTGGTTCTTCGTCATCAACGGACTGCTCTACGTCGGCTACACCATCCTGTCGGGTGAGTGGCGCGAACTGGTGCCCAACCGTCACTCGTTCAAGGAGGCGTGGTTCGTCCTGCTCCACGACCTCCATCTGCGGAAGGAACCACCGCCGCCACGGAAGTACAACGGCGCGCAGCAGATCTCCTACACCGCGGTCATCCTGATGGGGCTGGGATCGCTGCTCACTGGCGTGGCCATCTACAAACCGGTGCAGTTCGCCTGGCTGACCACGCTGTTCGGCGGGTATCCGATGGCCAGGTTTTTTCATTTCTGGATCACCGTGGGCTACCTCGCGTTTTTTGTCGTTCACGTGGCGCAGGTTGCCAAGACCGGATGGAACAACTTCCGGGCCATGATCATCGGCTACGAAGTCCAGGAGGTTCCGCATGACTGAGCCGCCGGATTTCCCCCCGGCAGTGCCGGAGGACAAGCCTGCTGCTGCGAAGGATCCGGAAACGGGAGCGCTTCAGGCCGACAGAAGCCCGGTCGTTCAGCCGATGATCGAGGTGTTGCCGGCTGGTGTTCCAGAAATCTCTGCGGAGCAAGTCGCCGAGGATCGTCGCATCGCCATCGCCCGCAACGACGACGATGTGGAGCGGGAGTTGCGGGGGCGATCGCGTCGCGGATTCATCGTGGCCGGGATCAGTGCAGTCGCTGGAGTGGGAGCCTGGGAATGGCTGCGCTCGCGGCCGAAGATCGACGGTGTGGAATGGCCGATGAGGCGAACCCTGGAGGTGAACGAAGAGCTCTCCGACGCGTACTTCCGTACGGCTCGACTGACTCCGACTTTCCCGCGATCTGAAATCACACCAGAGCGCATCAACGGCGGTCTCGGCCTCAATCCGGCGTTCGATCCCGCCACCTGGCGTTTGCGGATCGAAGGTGGCGGCCAGCCCGTCAGCTTGAGTCTCGCAGACATCAAAGCACTTCCTCGGCGCGAGATGATCACGGAGTTCCGGTGCATCGAGGGTTGGAGCATCGTGGTGCAGTGGGCCGGAGCGCGTCTGTCCGATCTCATGCAGCAGGTGCCACCCACGGATCGTCAGGGACGGCGTGCCGATCTTCGCGACTGGAAGAGCCTTCCTCGGTACGTTTCCATGGAGACTCCCGATCGCGGCTACTACGTTGGTCTCGATATTCAGAGCGCGATTCATCCCCAGACTCTGCTGGCCTATGAGATGAACGGGCGGCCTCTGACCTGGCAGCACGGTGCGCCGTTGCGACTGGCCATCCCGGTCAAATACGGCGTGAAGAACATCAAGCGCATCGGGACGATTCGTTACACCGACGTGCGCCCCGCGGACTACTGGGCCGAGCAGGGCTACGACTGGTACGCCGGCCACTGAGGCGCAAAGCAGGGGGAACCATCGTCCTCCCCACGCCGTCATCCTGAAACGGGAGTCTCCCATCGAGAGTCCTTCTGCCCGCACACGGGGAGAAGGTCCGCGAAGCGGCGATGAGGGGTCCTGCTTCGTCGAGTGAGCGCCCCTCATCCGCCTTCGGCACCTTCTCCCCGTGCCCGGGGAGAAGGACTCTCGATGGCAAGTCCACGTCATTCCGACAGTTTCATTTAGAAGCAGCATGGGTGGTGGGCGGGAAGTGAAGGGTCTGCAATCACGAAGGTGCTGATTGCTACCGTTGTGTCGAGGAAGATGCTTCGCCGTCCGCGCGACAGGTCAATGCGAGGCGAAAATCGTGGCGGACGCTTTGCGAACCAACGCCGCCGGCCGTGCCGGCCTGAATATTGACGCATCGAGGTCGGTTCACTAGACTCGCAATCCTTTTTG
>JBDSGC010000222.1:0-4625 GCA_039919215.1 Thermoanaerobaculia bacterium
GCGGCGCTGCAGTTCGAACCGATCATCCGCGCGGCGGAAACGCTCTCCGCCAACCGCATCGGTGCACTCATCGCGCTGGAGAGGACCCAGAGCCTGCGCATGTATGAGGAAGCCGCCAAGCCTCTGGACGCCATGGTCTCCGCGGATCTTCTGGTCAGCATCTTCACGCCGGGAGGCCCTCTTCATGACGGGGCGGCCATCGTGCGGGGAAACCGGATCGTCGCGGCGGGCGCTTTCCTCCCGTTGACCACTTCGGCAGATCCGAAACTCGGACACGGCACCCGACACCGAGCCGCTCTCGGATTGAGCGAAGACTCCGACGCCGTGGTGTTGGTGATCTCGGAGGAAAACGGATCGATCGCCGTGGCCACGGAAGGCGCCTTGCACGAACATCTCGATCGCCGTTCGCTGCAGGAGTGGTTGGATCAACGGCTGGGGATGGTGCGGGCGCGATGAATGGCTGGTTCTCGAACCTGTGGATGAAGGTCCTCTCCGTGCTTCTGGCGCTGACGGTGTGGTTCTTCGTATCCGCGCCACGGCGGGAACGAGTCTCCGAGCGAGCCTTTGCTGCGCCGGTGTCGCTGGTGGGCATGCCTCGCGACATGGTCATCACCACCCCGGTGCCCGACAGCGTGAACGTCCGCCTTCGCGGTCGCGTCTCCGACCTCCGATCCCTCTCCTCGCAGAATCTCGAAGTGACCCTCGACGTGAGCTGGGTCCAGTCGGGCGACGCAACCATCACCCTGCGGCCGCAGGCCATCAGCATCCCTCCACAGATCGAGGTCGTCTCCATGGAGCCCACCAAACTCCGGTTTCACGTGGAAGCCCTCCGGCAGAAGGTCGTGCCCATCCGCCCCTTCCTGGCGGGAGCGCCACCGGCGGCCTACCAGGTCGGCGACCCATCGCTGAACCCCGACCACGCGCTGGTCACCGGTCCCGCCTCCATGGTCCGGAATGTGACGGAGGTGGCCACCGAGCGCATCATCATGACCGGCCGCACGGGGACCTTCATCCAGAACGTGGCGGTGGTCTCGGACTCCTCCCTCATCCGAATCGTCGAGCCGCTGGTGACGCAGGTGACGGTGCCCGTCGCGGCTGAAATCGGCCCCTTCGCGCCATCAGGCACGGACACCGCACCGGGGACCCCATCGGCAGGCAAGCAGAAAACGGCAGCCGATCGAAAGAACAAACGAACCGAACCATGAGGACACTCTTCGGAACCGACGGAATCCGCGGCAAAGCGCACGTTTATCCACTCGATCCGGCCACCATGTTCGCCATGGGCCAGGCCCTCGCTCATCGCCTGGTCGAAGAAGCCCGGAGAAGCGGAAGCGCATCATCGACGGACGCCACGCCGGCCATCCTGCTGGGCATGGACACCCGGGAGTCCGGGCCGGAGATTGCCGGCGCATTGACCGCCGGGATCGAGCACGGCGGGGGACGAGCGATCTTCATCGGCGTGGTGCCGACCCCGGCGGTGGCCTATCTGTGCCGCACCTCCGACGCGACGGCCGGGATCTCCATCTCCGCTTCTCATAACCCGTTCGGCGATAACGGCGTGAAAGTCTTCGGTCACGACGGGATGAAGATCCCTGACGCCAGCGAGGAGCAGATCGAGGACGAGATGCGCGCCATCCGGCGTGAAGACTCCGTCGTCCCGGACATCGAGCTTCACCCCGATGATGCGCTGATCGAGCGCTACGAGCAGTTTCTTGCGGGAGGGGTCGCTCCTGGCGCCCTGCGAGGTCGAAAGATCGTGCTCGATACCGCAAATGGCGCGGCCTTCCGCATCGGGCCGGAGGCATTCCGCCGCGCCGGCGCCGAGATCCTGGTCATCCACGATCAGCCCGACGGCAGCAACATCAATGAGAACGCCGGGGCGCTCCATCCAGAACGATTGAGCGAGGTCGTGCTCGCTGAAAAGGCGGATTTCGGCGTGGCCTTCGACGGCGATGCCGATCGGGCCATCTTCGTCGACGACGCCGGCAAGGTTCGCGACGGCGACGAGATCATCTATCTGTGGGCCCAGCGCCTCCATCGCCTGGGCAAGCTGAAAAACGACCTCGTGGTCACCACGGTCATGTCCAACTTCGGATTCGAGCGTCAGCTCAGGCAAGACGGCATCGAGCTGTGCCGCGCGAACGTGGGCGACAAGTACGTCCTGGAGATGATGATCGAGCGCGGCGCGCTCCTTGGCGGAGAGCAGTCCGGGCACATCATCGATCTCGACGTGCACACCACGGGCGACGGGATCCACACCGCACTGGTGTTCGGCGAATTGCTGGCCGGCGCGGACCAGCCGTTCTCGAAGTTGCCGACTTTCCAGCCAATGCCCCAGCTCCTCCTCAACGAGAATGTGGTCTCCAAACCACCGCTGGAAACCCTCCCCAAATACCAGGAAGCCCTCAGCCAGGCGCAGTCGGAACTGCATGGCGACGGCCGCATCCTGGTCCGCTACTCCGGCACCGAGAACAAGGTGCGGGTCATGGTGGAAGGACCCGACGCGGAGCAGATCAAGTCCATCGCCGAAAGACTGAAAGACGCTCTGCGCGACGAGATCCGCTGAGGGACGCGGGCTGGTTGTGGCGCCAGATCCGCCCAAATCGTCTCGCCGCCTCATTCCCCCGCTCTTTTCTCAGCGAAACGGGAGACCCGCCGCTATACTGCGCCATTCATTTTTCAGCCAGGGAACCTGCGGGAGAGATTGATGGCCAAGGTGCACGCTAAGAAGGCGGCCGCGAGCTCGCGGAAGGGCGCAAGCCCCAAGACCGCCGCGCGTCCGAAACAGAAGTCCAAACCAGCGTCGAAGCCAGCCGCCAAGGCCTCTCCGAAGAAAGCGGCGCCCAAGCCGAAGCCGAGCCCCCGCCCTGCCAAGAAATCCGTCCCCGCCAAAAAAGCGGCGGCCGTGAAAAAAGCTCTGCCCCCGCCCAAGCCATCTCGAAAGCCCCCGGCTCCGGCGAAGAAATCCGGCAAGTCTGCCAAGAAGGCACCCGCCAAGCTCGCGCGCAAGACAGCACCGGTCAAACCGCAAAAGCCGGCCAAGGCAGCAAAGTCCGTGGCCCCGAAACCGGTGAAAGCTGGGAAGACTGCCTCGGCGAAGTCCAAACAGCCGGCCGTCGCCCTCAAAGCCAAGGCCGCGGGCCGTCCGGCCGCAACGGCGGTGGCGAAGAGCTCGGTGAAAGCAGTGGCCGCGGTGAAGGCCGCGGTGAAAGCGACGGCCAAGAGCGTGGTCAAAGCAGCCTCCGCCGCGGCGGCCTCGGTGGCCCGAGCGGTCGCGCCGGCTGCCGATGACAAGAAGAAGCGGCGCCCTCGTGCGCGCATCACCTCCAACGGTCCGGCCACGGCAGCCTGGTTCTCGCAGGGCGACAACAAGCCGCGGCCGTCCTCGTTCATCCCTGCTCCTCCCCGAGCAGAAGCACCCTCGCTGGTTGCCGCTCCCCCAGCCTCATCGGATCGGCTGGTCGACGCGAACGAGCTCACCGAATTCGCGGTGCGCACCGTACCCGTCCGCGTGGACATCGAAGCAGGCGGCGGAAAGATCTACCTGGGCATCAATCCAACGGAAGTCGTCCTCCATCCCGGCGAAGGCATCGAGTGGGACTTCCGATACCTCGGCGGTGCCGACATCGTCATCGAGGAACTGGTGGTCGAATTCGAGAAGCCCGCTCCGTTCGGAGGCGGCGTTTTCCGCACCCGACGACCCGGTGCAGCCCGCCCACACCGTCAGCTCTCAGGACCGGTGGCCAAGAGCGCGCTCGGCAAACGGATTCAGTACACCATCCGCGCCTTCAACGGGTTCAAGACCGAGATGGCCACCGTCAAGCCAGCCGTCCGCGTGGAAAGCTCGGCTCCCTCCTCGCAGTAGCGTCCAATGAAATCCCGTGGCGGCCGTCCGCCGGCCACGGGATTCGCACGGGCAGCCCGATGCACCGGCGAGCACTCCGGCGCCCGCGTGTGACGAAAGGACAAACCCTTTCCCCTCTCGTTGCAATGTCGCGCTCTCTCGCATCAACCTGAGAGGTCCGCGTTCGCTGGGAGAGCACTGATGAGAATATTTGGGAAGACGATTGGACGACTGGCATGGACGTTCGCACTTGCAGCAACGGCGGCCGCCTGTACCACCACGCGTCGCTCCTCCGAGGAAGCGGCGGCTCTCGTGCAGCGCCTCGGCGGCACCGCCACTGTCGATGCAACCGGAGCGATCCTCACCATCGACCTCCACAAGTCTGCCGTGACCAACGACGACCTCGCGAACATCGGGACGCTGCAGCAGCTGGCCGCCCTGGATCTGCGGTTGACCGGAGTGGGCGACGCAGGCATCGCGCATCTGGCAGGCCTGACCAGGCTGCAGAAGTTGAACCTGTTCCGCACGCAGACAAGCGACGTCTCCATGCCCTTGATCGGCCGGCTCGGCGACCTCGATACCTTGATGCTGGGTGGAACGAAGGTCACCGACAGCGGGCTGGCCAGCCTGACCCGCCTCAGTCACCTCCGAAAAATGAGTCTCTTCGATACAGAGGTGACCGATGCCGGCCTGGTGCATCTCGACGGGCTGCCTTCACTGGCAATGCTGCTGGTGGCAAAGTCGAAGGTCACCGAGGAAGGAATCGCCCGCCTCAGGAAAT
>JBDSGC010000223.1:0-5324 GCA_039919215.1 Thermoanaerobaculia bacterium
CGATCGTCGCCAGCACGGTACGCGGTGCACCGTAGGAACCGGTCACCACGCCCAGCGACGGGATGTTGTAGCCGTTGGTCAGATAACCCTTGTTGGTCAGATTCTTTCCATTCACACCGAAGCGCCACTTGGCGTCGGCGGAGAGCCAACTCACCCATGCGTCGTAGAGCGTGTAGGCTTTCTGCGAGAGCGGGAGCAGCGCCACGCCGGGGCGGCCGGGATACTGTCCTCCCTCATTGGTGAGCACGGAGTTGGCGCGATAGGCACCGCCGACGCTCGCGGTGACCAGCCCCTTCATCATCGGAAAGTTGAAGTTCAAATGCAGTCCGCCGGTGAACTTCGGGGCGTTGGTGATCACCTGGGTGTCCACGAACCCGTCGCGATTCGCGTCCAGGAACTTGTCCGGCTTCAGATCGAGATAGCTGGCGAAGCCATTCACATTCAGCCAGTGCATCTCCCGGTTCGAGGCATCGAATTCCACCTCAGCACCCTTCATGGTCGCGTTGCCGGCATTCAGAAAGTTGCCGAAGAAGGCGTCATCCACACCATCAGCGTTCGAGTCGTAGGCGGTGAAGGTGGAGACCTGAACGTCTTTGTACTTGCCGTCGAATACCGCCGTGTTCAGGACGAGCTGGCCGTCGGCCAGGACCGACTTGATCCCCACCTCCGCCACCGTCAGGACCTCATCGTCGAACGGCTCGGCCGACTTCGGAAAGACGACTGCCTGAGCGCGTACGTTGTAACCGCCGCTCTTGAAGCCACGGCTGCCGGTCACGTACCCCATCACCGAATCGCTGAACTTGTAGTCGAAACCGATTTTCGGCGCGAGCGAGTCGAAGGTCTTCTTCTTGTTGTAGTTCGCCGTCACGGCGTTGGCGACGCTGAAGGTGTCGTCGGTGAAGCCCCTGTTGAGAGCAACGCCGTTCTTGGTTTCCCGCGTCGCCCGCAGGCCAAGATTGAGATTCGCTCTGGGCGAGACCGCGTAGCTCCCGTCGCCGAAGAGCGCCACCGACTTCGTGAGCGTCTTGCCCTCAGTGGTCCCGAAGATCCGGTTCAGAAAGATGTTCTTGACCAGTCCACCGGCGTCGCCGTCGAAGTAGTACAGCCCGAGCACGCCGGAGAGCTTGCCGCCCGTGCCGTAGAGAGCCTGGAACTCCTGCGAGAGCTGCTTGTCGTAGTAGGTGGCCTTGACGTCGACGATGCGCGCCGGCGTGGTGTCGAAATCGATGTTGTTTTTTGAGTCGGACTTGCGGTACGCGCTGATCGACTTGAAGCGCCACGCGGCATTCATGTCCGCCGTGACCACCACGGAGGATCCATTCGACTTCGTGCCGTTCAGCGGCTGCAGGCCGCTCTGCGTATCGAAACGGCTGCTGTTCGGAGCACAGGTCGCCCCTGCAAGGAAGGCAGGGCACAGCGGATTCGCGATCAGGCGCTGGTAGCCTTTCGGCTCTGCCTCGTCGCGCGTGGCGTCGAGGCTGAACTGCACTTTCACCTTCTGCGACGGGAGCCAGTCCAGGCCTCCACGGCCGGCCAGCGTCTTGCGATTGGAGACGTCGCGGCCGGTGAGGAGGTTGGTGCCATAGCCGTCATGGCGAAGCGCCGCGAAGGCGATCTTTCCGCGCAGGGTTCCGGGGATGATCGCGCCGCCCACGCTGGCGCGAAAATCGAGATTCGACTGCGTCCCCGGAGAGACTGAGATCATTCCGGAGGGTTTGTCGGTGAGATCGCGGCTGACGTACTTGATCGCGCCGCCGATGGTGTTCTTGCCATAGAGCGTGCCTTGCGGACCGCGCAGCACCTCGATGCGCGCGACATCGTACACGTCGAGGAGAGCACCTTGAGGACGGGCGATGTAGACGTCATCGATGTAGAGGCCCACTCCCGGGTCGACACCCCAGAGCGGATCAGCCTGTCCGATGCCGCGCATGAAGGCGGTGAGCGTCGTCGACTGGTTGCGTCCCTGATACACGGTCAGATTCGGAACCTGACCCTGAAGCTCGGAGATGTCGGCCGTCGCCGCCTCTTCCAGATGGTCGGCACTGACCACGCTGACGGCGATGGGAACTTCCTGCAGTTTCTCCTCACGCTTGCGGGCCGTGACGACGATCTCTTCGCCAGCCTTCTGCATCGACTCCTTCGCCTTGTCCGGTTTCGCGTCCGATTCCTGGGCGAAGGCCGGCATGGGAGCGATTCCGGCCAGAGTGACCAGACCGATCAGCAGCAAGCGACCAATAGGAGAGACGCTCTCCGACGCATTCAACTCACCGAAACGCTTCATGATTTGCCCCTTTTCCCTGGTGCACACTGAGTGCTGTGGTCTTGCCTCGGGATCGGGTCCCGATGCGACAGAATTCAGGCGGCGCTACGATTTGCCGACTGGTCGGTTTGTTTTGTGTCGGCAATCTACGGCTGGCACCGGCTGCCTGTCAAGAAGGAAGAGCTCCCACCTCCGTGAGTTTCGTCGTGTCCTCAACGCGATGTCTCGAGCAGGGCGGCGCCGTCAATCGATGAAGCCGAAGTGGATCGCTGCACCCACGGCCAGCGCGACCACGCCTGCAGTCAAAATCAGCGCGGGGATCACCCACGGTGAGAAAGAGCCGGTGATGAACGCATTCTTCGGGTAAGTCGGATCGTAGGTGATCGAGAGTGATTCACCCAGCTCCGGAGGGTGCGGACGTCCATGCGGACCGCCGATCTCGACCGCCTGACCCTTCAGATCAGTAAAATGAATCTTGTCGAAGTACATGGTCGAGCTGCCGTCCGAGTCATACGACTCCGTGAACCCGACGATGCGACCCTCCGTGGTGACGCACTTTGACCGCCACCGTCGCGTCGCTCTGAAGAGTGCGGCACTCCAGACGATCAGAAGCAGACCCGACGCAATGGTGATCTCGTCCAGGAAGTCACCGGGTGACTGCATCCGGCGATTCTATTCTGACGACGGGAACTCGACGATTGCAGTCGTGTGACCCGTCGGTCAGTGCGTGGCGCCAGATCGCGATCTGCCGGGCGGGACTCTTAGGAAGTCTTCGTCACGGATGACCTTCAGTCCTACCTGTTCGTGTCGACGGGCGTGCTGTCGTTAATGGGCTTGATCGCCGCCGAGCGTCAGGAGCCAGATGTCTTCCTCGCGATGGCGGTCGGCAGAGAGCAGGACTCTGGCGTCGCGCGAGACGGAGATGCCGGTGATCTCGCCGATGATCCGCATCGCGTTCGACTTCAGATCGACGACGGCGAGGCGTTTCTGGGTCAGCGCAACCAGGACGCGGTGGTCGTCAATCGGGACTGCGAAGGCAGCAACGCCGGCGGCAACTTTTGTAGCGGTCGCCGTGGTGGGAGCGAGGACGCGGTACCGACGGTCGGTGATGGAATAGACGATGAGACCGGCGCGGTCGATCCAGGTCGTGCCCACCAGACCCTTGCCGTCGGGCATCCAGGCGGTTGCGATGAAGGCGTCGGCACTGCCGGGCAGTGGTGGCACGGTGTCGAACTTCGTCGCCGGGCCTGGAACAAGCGCTCCCACACGCATCGACTTCAGATCGAAGAAGGCCAGTTGTTTCCCATCCGGCGAGACGATCGGAAAGTTGACCTGAACTCCCGCGCTGAGCTGCTGAAGGCCGCTGCCGTCGACCAGGATGCTCCACGCGTCGTACGTGCCGCTGCGGTCCGAGTAGAAGACGACGCGTGAGCTGTCCGGAGTCCACGAGACGCCGCGGTCGCGGTCCAGATCATTGGTCAGTTGCCGCACCTCCGTGCCGTCGGCACGCATCAGGTAGATGTCTTCCTGACGCGCTTCGGTGCAGAACGCAATCCACTTCCCGTCAGGCGACACAGCCGCATCGCGGATCAGCAGCGAACCGCTGAGGACAGGTTGAGGATCGAACGTCATCGTTTCGGTCGCCGCGTCCAACGTCCCCCGACGCATCTCCTCGGTCATCGAGAGCGAGCTGTAGACGACGTGGGTTCCATCGCGCGCAATCGCGATCCACCCAGCACGAATCGATGGTACGGAGATGGGCTCTGGTGCACCTTGCGCCTTGCCCGTCTCCTCATCCACGGCAATCCGCCAGAGGTTCATCGTGCCGCCGCGATCGCTGGAGAAGAGGACCGACCGGCCGTCCGGCGCCCACACCGGGTTCCAGTCCAGAGGCTTGTCGTTGGTGAGTCGCATCACAGATTTTGGATCTCCATTGAGGGCGATCGTGTAGAGGTCCCGCTGGCCACCGCGGGGTGGAAGCGCCCAGTAGACGATGCGCTTGCCGTGGGGGGAGACGCTCGGCTGCATCGCATCACCGGGATAAAGCATGCGCGTGGCGCCGGTGGCGACCGTAACGATGGACAGCGAGGCGACCGAGTTGCGGCTCTGCGGCGCTGCGAGCTCCTCGCTGGCAAAGACGATCTGGGCGCCGTCTGGCGTCCATGCTGGCGCGAACCCCGACGAGGTCAGACGGCGCACCGACTCGCCGGTTGCGCCCATGAGGAAGATCCCGCCACCGTCGCGATTGGAGCGGAACGCGAGCTGGCTGCCGTCCGGCGAGAACGCCGGATCGAAGTCGTCGGTATCCGCTGAGGTGCTGAGGGCGATGGCACTCCGTCCGTCGACGCGCTGCAGGTAGAGCCGCCGGTGCGGCACCTCTCCCCGGACGAAGACGAACGTTCTCCCGTCCGGAGCAATCGCAGGCGAGGTTTCCACCCCGGAGTCGAACGTCAGCTGCATCGCACCGGCGCTGGGGTGAGCGGCCACCGACCGTCCTTGCCGGTACGCGACGAGTGCGATTGCTGCCGTGAGGAGCAGGGCGATCGCGGCGATGCCCGCCCGAGCCGTCCACGCTCGGGCCGCCGGCGGAGGGGCACCCCCGATTCCCTCGTGAGACGTACTGGAGCTCGACACCGCTTCCAGGGCCCAGGCGAGATCCCGCGCAGACTCGAAGCGCTCGCCACTCTCCTTTTCCAGACACCGCCGCATGACGCGGTCGACGCCCGGAGGGATCTGCTGCCCGCTCGAACCCAGCTCGGTGGGGTCGTGATTGAGGATCGCGCTCATCGTGTCCGCCGCCGAGCTCCCATGGAACGCGCGGCGGCCGGCGAGCATCTCGTAGAGGATGGCTCCACAGGCGAAGATATCCGTGGTCTGATCCACGTCGCGACCCCGAACCTGCTCCGGCGACATGTAGCCAGCGGTGCCCAGAATCGTTCCGGGCGAGGTGCGTCGTTCATGGGTGGCGTCGTTTTCCTCAGGATGAGCGCCGTTCATTTTCGCCAGTCCGAAATCGAGAATCTTGAGACGCCCGTCGCGGGTGATGAAGATGTTCTCCGGTTTG
>JBDSGC010000224.1:0-2687 GCA_039919215.1 Thermoanaerobaculia bacterium
CGGAGTCATCGCGTCCAGTATCGACGCGCTGATTGCTGCCATCACGATCCGGAGAGATGGAGTTCTCTTTACGCTCGATCGTGACTTCGATTCGTTCTCGAGGTTGGCGCCTCTGAAGCTTTTCGATTACGGCTCGTAAAGGGCGCCGCCCCAATCAGGCTGGCGGAAGCTTCTGCTCTTTCACGCGGCTGGAAACCCTCAGGCGTTGAGCTTCTCGAGCACTCCCAGCACCAGTGACGTGAACTGTTTCTGCACGCGCGCCGTCGTTTCCATGACTTCCTGATGATGGAGTTTCTGCTTGAGGATTCCCGCGGCCATGTTGGTGATGCAGGAGATGCCGAGGACCGGAATGTTCATCTGCGACATGGCGATGACCTCGGGGACGGTGGACATCCCGACCGCGTCGGCGCCAAGGGTGCGGAACATCCGGATTTCTGCCGGGGTCTCGTAGGTGGGACCGGAGAGCGCGAGGTAGACGCCCTCCTGGATGACGATGCCCAGTTGTTTGGCCACGTCGCGGCCGATGGCGCGCAGAGACTCCGGATAGGCCTCCGTCATGTCGGGAAAGCGAACACCGAGCGCGTCGATGTTCGGTCCGCGCAGGGGGTTCATGCCCATCATGTTGATGTGATCGGAGATCAGCATCAGGTCGCCGGCGCGATACGCGGTGTTCACTCCGCCAGCGGCGTTGGTGACGAGCAGATTGCGGATCCCCAGGCGGCCCACCACCCGCGCCAGATGCATGACGTCCGGCATCTCGTGGCCTTCGTAAAAATGCATGCGTCCACTGAGCACCGCGACCGGCACCTTGCCGGCGCGCCCGAGGAGCAGCTTTCCGGAGTGACCGGCCACGGTGGAAGCCTTTGCCCCTGGAATGTCGCCGTACGGGATGGTGACCTCGGGCTCGATGGCGTCGACGACGCTGCCCAGGCCGGAGCCGAGGATGATGCCCGCCTGCGGCTGCAGCTTCGTCTTCGAGCGGATGAAAGAGACGGCTTCGTCAATGAGTTCGATCATGCGGCGCGGAGTATAGCTTCGGAGTTGGCGGAGCTTAGAGCAGCATCCCGGCGATGGTGGCCGTCAGGAAGTTGGCCAATGTTCCGGCGGCCATGGCCCGGAATCCGAGGCGCGCCAGATCGCCGCGCCGGGACGGAGCCAGGGAGCCGATGCCCCCGATCTGGATGGCGATCGACGAGAAATTTGCGAAGCCGCAGAGAGCGTACGTGGCGATCACGAAACTGCGCGGATCGAGGCTGCTGCCGACGCCCGGCTCGCCGAGTTTGGCGAAGGCCACGAATTCATTGAGCACCATGCGTGTGCCGAGAAGGTTGCCCACCAGGAGACTGTCTTTCCACGCCACGCCCATCGACCACGCTACCAGCTGGAAGACGTGTCCCAGGAGGACGTCGAGGCTGGCTGGAAAATACTGACCGACGGCGGGAAGCGACGCCATCAGCCAGTTGTGCGTGAAGCCGAACAACCCGTTGACGAGGGCCACCAGTGCGATGAAGGCGATCAGCATGCCGGCCACGTTCATGGCCAGGTGCAATCCTTCGATGGCGCCCCGGCCGGCAGCGTCGATCACATTGACGTCCTGCTTCTCCACGACCACCTCGACGTCGCCGCCGGTCTTCGGCGTCTCCGTTTCCGGCACGATGATCTTGGCCATCATGATCGCGCCCGGCGCCGTCATGATCACCGCGGTCAGCAGGTGGATGACGTCCACCTTCGCCACAAGGACGTAGGCGGCCATGATGCCACCGGAGATATGAGCCATTCCCGCAGTCATGACCGTCATCAGCTCCGAGTTGGTCATCTCCGGAAGGAATGGTCGGATGGTCAGGGGCGCCTCGGTCTGACCCATGAAGATCGAGGCGGCCACGGAAGTCGACTCCGCGCCGGAGACGCCCATGAACCGCGTCATGATCTTGGCGAAGAAGCGCACCACCACCTGCATGGCGCCGATGTAGTAGAGGATGGCGAAGATCGAAGCGATGAAGATGATGGTGGGCAGGACCTGGAAGGCAAAGACGAAGCCGGGGACCTTCGCTCCCGGATCACCCAGCGCGCCGAACACGAACTTGGAGCCCTCCGCGGTGTAGGCAATCAACTGGTTGACTACTTCCTTCAGGTTCTGGAAGAGGAAGGCCAGCAGGTTGTAGGCGAGAAAAAGGTACAGGGTGATCGCGGCGAAGCCGATCCAAAGCGGCTTGCGACGCTCCGGAGCCATCCGTTTGGAGATCTGCGTGAAGAGAATGGCCAGGGCGATGAAGAGCAGTGCCGCCCCCCATTGTGTGATCGGCGCCGTCACCGGAGCGAGAGCGGTGGCGATCTGCGCGCCCTTGAGGACGGCGATGGCCACCAGGATCTGCAGCAGGAGACCCCACACCACGGTCTGCCAGCGGATGGCCCGCCGATTGTTCGACAGCAGGAAGGCGATCGCCAGAATCACCACGAAACCGATCAGTCCTTGCAGCGAGAAGTGATCCATTCAAGAACCCCCGATTGACCCGATGAAGTGTGGCTGCCTTGTAACGGATTCGCGGGAAGGTAGCAAGAGAGTGATTGAGTGAAACGAACCGTGAGAGCGCCTTTCGAGCGGAGGCATCCTTCCGGCGGGATCTGGTCAAGCAGCGCCGGCCGGAAGCCGACGCAACGGCCGGCCGGAAGCCGGCGCCACGCTCGCG
>JBDSGC010000225.1:0-4889 GCA_039919215.1 Thermoanaerobaculia bacterium
ACTCCCGCGCTGCGTCTGCAACGTCACTTTGAAGTTTTTCGGCTTCAGACCCTGCAGGGCGATGGATCCTCCGGCCACTACGGTTCCTCCACCAAGGTTCGCGTGAATCGAATCGATGTCGATGCGATCGCCGTGAAACTCGAGGGTGCCGGTGATGTTGTCGATGAGCTGCGGAAACCCGGGGAAACGAACCTGCGCTTTCTGCAGATCCGCGCGGCCCGACAGTAGCGGCTCGGCGAGTGTCCCGCCGACGCTGCCTGCAATCCGGATGTGCCCATCGGCATGCATGTCGGGCATGAAGAGCTGGAGCAGCGCCGCTTCCAGTGTTCCGTCCAGATCGACCTTCAGTCGCTTCGCGCCCGTCACTTCCACGAATCCTGCGACCGCGAAGGTCGATTCGCCTTTCCCCAGGGAGAGCTCGAAGTCCTCGAAGACGACCCGCCCGTCCCGCAGCCCGGCTCGCAGTGGCCGTACCGGAACGAAGTTGTGTTCGGAAACGCGAAGGTCGAACTGCGGGAAGGTCGCATCGATCCGAACGGCCTCCATCGAGGAGAGCTTGCCCCCCAGCTGAAGATCGGCGGTCAGGCTTCCTGATGCCGGCACGGCCGCCGTCGCCGGAGCCAGCGCCAGCGTCCGCGCGATGTCCTTGATCTGGACCCGCACCAGGCCACTGAGCGCTCCGTCGGTTCCCACTGCTCCCTGACCATCGATGGTGACCAGATCGGCAACTGAGCCCTTGATGATCAGCTGGCCGTTGCGGATGGCCAGGTAGACCTGCGGCGGCGCAGACCCCGCTGGAAGATTCAGTCCCCGGAGCGTGGCCTGATTCAGCGTCGCCTGCAGAACCACTTCCGGCTTGTCGACGGTGCCGGCGCCGGTGGAGGTCAACGTCAGGTTGCCACCGAGGAGTCCAGCCAGCGCGGTGAGGGCCTTGACCTTCGAGAGATCGATGGAGCTCGACGCAACGGTGTAGGTGAATTGATTGGTGCTGGTGTTGAACTCCGCACTTCCGGTGATGGTGCCGGCGGGAGCGGCGATCTTGACATCGGTCGCCCGCAGCGTTCCCTCATTGAAGACGATGTTTGCCGTTGCCGTGTCCACCGGCTCGCCGTAAATCGATCCTCGTTTGATGGTGATGGCACCCGCGCCGCCGAGCCGGCTCTTCGGTCCGCTCAGGTGCAGCGTTCCGCTGAGGTCTCCGGTCACCGGCAGAGTTCCCAGATCGAGAAAGGTCACGATGTCGGCCACCGGGAAGTCGCGGGTGGTCACGTCGAGATCGAATTCGGTGTTTCCCTTGCCCGGAAGCCAGGCCACCGTTCCGTTCAACCGCAGGTCCCCGGCCGGCTGGCGCACCGATAACCCGGCAAGGGTGACCTTTCCTGAGTCAGGTGTGCCGGTGATGACCATGCGTCCCGTCGCGTTGCCTTTGATGGCCAGCTTGAGGTCGACGGCAGCCATGGCGCGGTCGATCGGGTAATCGCGTGCATCGAGCGCCAGATCAAAGCGTGGCGAAGGTCCGGAGTCGGGGAAGAGGAGCGAGCCGCTCATGGCCAACTGCCCGTTCCCGTCGCGAAACGTCGCCCGCTCGAAGTGCAGCGCGTTGCGGGAGCCTTCGTACTTCAGATCGATGCCGGCGTCACCCAGCAGCACATTGTTGTACTTGGTGCCGCTGCTGGTGATTTTCGCCACCACTTCGGGCGCCTTGATGCGGCCATGAACGCTGCCAGTGAGATCGCCCGCTCCTCCCAGACCGAGGAGCTCATAGGTACGTTTTCCCGCAGAGCGCGCGAAGTTGTAGCCGATCCGATCGAGCTCCGCGAAGTCGCTGCTGTGGATGTTCATCAACAGGTCGGTCCAGGAGTCTTCGATACGGAACTTGCCTGTCAGGCGAATCTTTGAGGCGGGCGTGGTCAGCTCGGCGGGACGGAATGTGATCGTTCCTCGATCGAGTGCGAAGTCCGCCGCTCCGCCCAGCGCGATGGGATACTTTGCATCGGAGAACACGCTGGCAGTCCGCGACAGGGTGGCCTTTCCCTCACCACCTCCGGCCAGGATCCGGTCCTTCTCCCAGTGATAGCCCAGCGTTCCCGTGGCACCACCGCGCAGACCGGTATCGCGGATTCCCCAGTCGGCGAAGAGCTTCTCCAGCGAGACGCTGCGATAACGAAGGTCCACCGACATCGGATACGGCTCCGCGTATTGAGGCAACTCGTAGTGCGCGGCGATCGTGCCTCCGCCGTATCGCGCGGTGGCTACATCCACCCGCGCGCGATCGCCGGTGATGTCCAGTTTGCCGCGGGCATCCGCTAGTTCGTAGACGTCCGCCTTCAGACGAGGGGCCACCCATCCGCCGGCCAGCGTGAACGTTCCCTGCCTTCCGCGCAGCGTCCCGTCGATGGCCATGATGCCCTCGAGCGTTTTGTCGACACGGAAGATGTCGCGCACCCGGTTCAGTCCAATCTGCGAGGTCACGTGCAGGTTGTAGACACCGTCCGCCAGGGGTGCGATACGGCCTCGCAGAAAAATCCGCAGATCCGGTCCGCCTTCCAGCGCCAGCGACTGAAAGTCCAGCATGTTCGGTGCGTATCGGAACTCGCCTCGCATGGCCATCTTGAAAGGCTTGTAATCCTGGATGGTCACCTGCAGCTGGGGACTGGAAGCCACTCCCTGATAGACGTCCTTCGACGAAGTGGCCCGCAACGCGGTGTTGAGATTCGTGGTGATGATGGACAGATTGTTCCGCCGGTCCAGCAGCTCCACCAGGCCACCGGTGATCACCATCTTTTTCAATCCGAGGTGATAGATCTCGTATCGCGAAGGCGGGCCTGAATCCCAATGCGGGAAGTTGTGCACCAGCTTGGAGCCCGCCGGAAAGATCTCGATAGACAGGTGAGGATCGACCACTTCGACGCCATCCACCACGATGCGCCGGCCCCAGAAGGAATCGATCCCGCCGGTGATGATCAACTGGCGAGCGGTGGCGAAAAAGGGGCGCACGCCGCCGGGGGCGTTGGCGATCCGCACATCGTTGACGACGATGCGATTGATCCGGCCCCGTTGGATCTCCACCGAGCCGACGGTGACCGGTCGGCCCAGACGGGACTCCAGCGTCTTCTGGATGCGCAACCGCACCAGGTCGTCAAAGCTGGAGGTTCCCAGGTACCACCAGCCCCCGCCAATCACCAGCAGCCCAATCACCGCGAGGCCAATCACGCAGATGAGCATCCAGCGCATGCAGCCCCACATCGGGCCCTTTCGCTGGCGCTCCCTGGCGGAGCGGTGATGGTGCTCCTCGGCGGTGGGTTCGGTGGTCATTCAGGATGTGGGCTGCGGTGCCCTGATGGCGGGGCTAACTATTCGTTAAAAGATAGAGATCGCGGAGGTTATTGCCTGTCGGAGGGATTTTAAGCGGCTCCCCCATCAACTCCGCGATTTCCATGCTGGCCGATCGCTGCAGCGCCTCGTCCACCCGCGCGCGGTCCAACCTCGCTGGAAGAGGCGCCGCGATCCCGGCCGCCCCGCTGTTGCCGTCCACTCCGTCGGAGCTGCCCATGAGAATCTCCAGCCCCTCGCTCCGGGGGAGCATGGCGAACCTGACGGCCATTTCCATGCACCGTCCGCCGCGTCCCGATCCTCGCCGTTCCACCGTCGGCTCGCCGCCTGCGATCAGCACTTCCTGCGGCCTCAATCGCGCGGCCAGATCGTGGAGCTGCCCTGCAGCAACCGCGACGTCCGATTCGATCTGGCCAGCGAATCGAACCGGGCTCAGACCCTCTGATCGTGCGATGGATTCTGCCGCGGCGACGAGCGTGTCGTTGTCGGCAATTAGTGTCGACGTAGCTCCCTCGATTCGCCGCATCGTCTCCGGACAATCGCCGCTGCGCAGCAATTCTGCGATCTCATCGAACCCACCGATCCGATCCAGAACCTCCGCCGCTTGGTCGTTCGTCGTGTCGTCTGCCATCGTCGGGCCTGACGCCACGTCGGCCCAGCGCCCCGTCGATACGTCCGAGAAAATCAGAGTCACGCTGCGCCGGAGTCTGGAAGCCAGCCTGCCCCCTTTGATTGCGGAAAGATGTTTGCGCACGCAGTTGATGTCGGCGATCGGCGGCCCTGCAGCGACCAGACGAGCGTTGATCGCTGCCAGGACCCGCTCGTCGAACCATGGTTCGAGGGGCGCTTCCACGCAGGCGGATCCGCCGCCGGAAATCAGAAACAGAATCTCCTCCCGACGGGAGACAAACTCGCGCAGTCGTCGCCCCGCCTGGAACGAGGCTGTGGTCATCTCCGGATGTCCGCCGAGAAGAAGTTCGCAAGGAGTCGCCGGTGGCCGGTAGCCCTCGGGGATGACGACCAGCGCGTCGCGCACATCGATGCTTGCGGCCACACCATCGAACAGCGACCCCGCGCACTTGCCGATTGCGACCACGTCACGCGGCGAAGAGGGGCCGACCAGATCGCGGACCAGCGTCTCCGGGGCGCAGGCTTCCAGCGTTCGCCGGTAAATGCTTTTGAGCCGATCGAGGCGTGACATCTGGATCAAGGCCGGCACGGCCGGCGGCGTTGGTTCGCAAAGCGTCCGCCAGGATTTTCGCCTCATTGCGTCTCACGATCAATCGCTGCGCTCGCGCAGTGCCCATCGAGAGTCCTTCTCCCCGCACACGGGGAGAAGGTGCCGAAGGCGGATGAGGGGACATATACGCCACGAAGAGCAGGACCCCTCATCCCCGCTTCGCGGACCTTCTCCCCGCTGCGGCGGGGAGAAGGAACTCGGGTGGGAAGGGCTTCCCGTTTCTCCCGATCAATCGCAGCGCCTCGCGCCCTCCCCATTCGAGAGCCCTTCTCCCCGCACACGGGGAGAAGGTGCCGAAGGCGGATGAGGGGACATA
>JBDSGC010000226.1:0-3951 GCA_039919215.1 Thermoanaerobaculia bacterium
GGCGTCCACATGGAGCCAGACCTGATGGCTGCGGCAAATGCCGGCGATCGCGCTCAGGTCGTCGAAGGCGCCGGTCGCTGTCGAGCCTGCGGTAGCCACCACGGCCATCACCGATCGGTCGTCCTGCTGGCCAAGCTCGCCCAGAATCGATTCGAGCGCAGCGGGATCCATCCGGTGCGATTCGTCCGTGGGAACCTTGAGCACCTCGTCGTGGCCGATGCCCATGATGCTCGCGGCGCGGGCGATCGAGTAATGCGCGTCGGCGGAACAGAGCACCACGGCCCGCTTCGTGGTTCCCTCCGCGCTGGCCATCCAGCGCGCTCGTGCCGCAAGCAGGCCGGTGAGATTCGCCGCCGAGCCGCCGGAAACCGCGGTTCCCAGCGAGGCGTCTCCGTAACCGGCGCGACGGGCCAGCCATCGCGTCACCTCCTGCTCCACCAGCGTAGCCACAGGACTCATCTCCCACACTGCGGTGGACTGGTTGAGCGTGGAGATGACCAGGTCGGCGATCACCGCGGTGGGAAAAGGAGGGCAGACCTGATGCCCCATGTAGGAGGGATGGTGCAGCTGAATCGCTCCCTGCGCCAGGAAGCGAATCTGCTCCATCGGATCCTTCCCTCCATCACCGATGGTGACGCTCTCGCGCAATTCCGAAGCGTTACGCCAATCCACCACCGGTCGCGACTCGATCGTTTCCACGTGATCGAACATCGCGTCGACGACCTGATGTGCAATCCCTCGGTAGTACCGGTCGAAGAGCATGGGCCGCGGATTGTAGCCGGGATGATTTCCAGGGAGTGATGGTCACGAGGGATTTCTGCTGGATCAGCGCGGGCCGGGCGGGGGCGCGAACGATTTCCCCATCTTCGCCACCTCCCGATGGCGAAAGCAGTCGATGCGATGATCGTTGACCATGCCCACTGCCTGCATGAACGAGTAGCAGACGGTCGGCCCCACGAAACGGAAGCCCCGCCGTCGGAGCTCCCGACTGAGCGCCAGGGATTCTGCGGTCTCCGCCGGCACCGGTCTGGCGATGGACCATTCGTTCTGTCTCGGTCTGGATTGCCAGAGAAAGGCGGCGAAGGAGCCAGACTCCTTCTGCACCTGCAACAAGGCCCTGGCGTTGGTGAGGACCGACTCGATCTTGAGCCGGTTGCGCACGATGGCTGCGTTCTTCATCAGGCGCTCCACTCGCCGTTGATCAAAGCGGGCCACCACTGGAGGCTCGAATTCTGCGAATGCCTCGCGATAACCGCCGCGCTTCCGCAGGATCGTCATCCAGCTCAGACCGGCCTGCGCACCTTCCAGAGAGAGCATTTCAAAGAGATGCTGATCGTCGGCTGCAGGAACGCCCCACTCCGAGTCGTGGTACTCCACCATCAGCGGGTCCGTTCCCGCCCACACGCACCGTGTCCGGTCCGCAATGCCGGAATCACGGCTCACAGTGCCTTCCCCCGGAGATTCCGGACGGCCGGTGCAAACGGCGATGGATCGTTCGGCTCAGCGAGCGCGGGCATGTCCGGGCCTGGGACATCGCTTCCAATGCAGATCATTCTCACCCCGGTCCGAACGACAGAAACCTGACCAGCAACCCCAGATCCCGGGCATCAGTGCCCACGCCGATCGCTGCCGGGTTCAGAGTCCGGTCGATCGACAACTCCAGCAGGTTGGCGTTGCCGGGAGCCGGCGTCACGTCGTAGTCCCTCTCGTTCTTCTCCTGCGATGCGGCGAAGCGATCGATCACCGTCCCATTCATGGCGATGGTGATGATGGGGTGCTGCGGCACCAGCTCAATGGGGACGCTGAACAGCAGGTGGAGGACGCAGGGGCCGGAAACGGGGGGCAGCCGGGTCACGGAATGAGCGGACATCCAGCGCCACTCGTCGCGGCCTGCCCGCTCCCCCGGGTACCAGCCGGAAACGAACTGAGGCAAGGCCGTCAACGGCTGCAGGGCAACGTCGAAGTAGTGGCGGCGTGCGATGTTCCAGAGCCGATCGTGTTGCCGTCGATACACGGAGCCGGTCGGATGGGTCATGGCGATTTCGGAGACCAGCATGGGCCGCCGGCTTCCGATGGTCATGGGCATGGCTCGTTCGTCGAGCACTCCGACGAAGGGAAGGTTGGGAGCGAGCAGCTCGATGAACGGCGTCATGTCGCGCGCTGCGAAAAGCTGATCACGCCGTGGATCGACCTGCGCCCGCACCGCCTGACCCGCCAGGACCGTCGGAGAAACGACCTCGCGAACGACGGTCAATGCCGGGAGTGTCCAGATGAAAAATGAGGCCGCCAGAAGGCCGCCGATCCAGACTTCGACACGCTGGCGCCCCCCGGCCAGACGCGCTGCGCCGTCGGCCGCGAACATGGCGAACATCGGCGCATATCCGATGGAGAACCGGCTGACGCTGTACCGATCGAGCATCAGCCAGGCCAGGATCGCAAACGGTCCGAACGTCAACGCGTTGTACAGCATTGACCGGTCCCTCTTGCGAACCGCCCCGACCATGGAGACCACGACGAGCAGCGAGGTGGCCAGGCTCAGCCCCGGCGATTCGTACTGCTTGATGAAAAACCTGCTCAGGAGCCGCCACAGCGAGGGTCGGCCGGCGCTTCGGAAGGAATCGACCCTGGAGATGTATTCGGCGTGCTCGCGGACCGCGTTGAGGTATCCCCCGTAGTTTCCGGTGACCAGGATCGCCGCCCCGAACGCCGCTCCCACCGTGGCCACACCGATCAGCGCTGCAAAAATCACGTCGCGGAACGAACTGCGCGCGCGAATCCAGGTAGCCAGAATGCCGGGGAAGAGACCGATGAGAAAGTTTTGCGGCCGGATCCCCGACGCCACGGCCAGAAGGAACGACCCGATCAGGTACGAGTTCGCATCGCGGCATCCTCGAAAGAGAAAGGCCACCGCGAAGACGACCACCACGACCGACGGCACATCGCTGAATGCCGCTCCGCCGAAGAACCAGACATTCGGAAAGAACGCGCACAACAAGGCCGCGATGGCCGCCGTCGGAACCCGCAGTCGAAGCTCCCGAGCCAACAGGAACAGGGCGGGAAACAGCAGGACTCCGGCCAGCAGGCTGACTGCCTGCAACGCGCGGAAATCACTGCCGACCAGCGGACGGAGTAGCTTCGCCGCGCCCATGTACAGAGGAAATCCGGGCGGGTGCGGATGATGCTGGGTCACATCGTAGGACCGCATTCCGAGGCAGAAGAGGGCCTCGTCCCAGTCCCAGAGAGAGCGAGCCATCGCCAGAAAGCGGGTGGCCCCGCAGAACAGCAGCAGTCCCCAGTACCACGCACGCTCCCGGCGCGTCAGCGGCTCGAGTGATTGTGTGAGATCCATCGGCGAGACGCGCGAAGGATCTCACAAGCGGGCGAAGAGGCGGCGACCTGGAGGCTCGGTCGCTTCGCGCCACTCACCAGTGACAGACAAGAACTCCCATTCGCGAGTGTCCTTCTCCCCGCACACGGGGAGAAGGTGCCGAAGGCGGATGAGGGGGGACTCACTCGACGAAGCAGCACCCCTCATCCCCGCTTCGCGGACCTTCTCCCCGTGCGCGGGACACTCAATGGGGAGGCTCGCGGTTTCTCATCATCTCAACCGCTACGCTCGCGTAGTCCCCAGCTCAGCTGGACGGCTGCTTTGATCAGCGACGACCGGCGAAGGCCTGATAGAACGTGCTGCCGTTTTCGGCCAGCCGGCGCAGTGAGGGAGTCGCCGCGAACCGCTTTCCGTGCCGCACCGCAAGGGCGTCGAGCCGCTCGAGAATGTGCGGCAACCCCAGAGAGTCGGCGTAGCGCAGCAGTCCGCCACGGAACGGCGGGAATCCCGTTCCCATGATCATGGCCAGGTCGAGCTCGGCGGCCGAGGCAACGATTTTCTCGTCGAGGATCACCGCGGCCTCATTGACCATGGCCAGCACCATCCGCTCCACCACTTCGGGT
>JBDSGC010000227.1:0-5370 GCA_039919215.1 Thermoanaerobaculia bacterium
TGCAGTCGACGTTCCCGGAGATTCCTCTGCAGGAAAACGGCAAGCGGCTCGCGGTCGGCCACAGCGCCAGGCGCCGCGACGGGACCCGCGCAGCGCTCGCCCCGTTTCAGGCCCGCGGAATTGCGCCCGCCGCCGGTTTCGCATCGACGGCCCAGGACCTCGCGCGCTTCGCCCAGTGGCAGTTCCGCATCCTGGCGAATGCGGATGAGAAAGTGATCGACCCGCGGACGCTCCGGGAAATGCAGCGGGCGAACTGGGTCGATCCGTCTCTCGATGCCTTCTGGGGTCTTGGCTTCAGGGTGTGGAAACAGGATGAGAAGGTCTTCGTCGGACACGAAGGCGCCTGTCCCGGATTCCGCACGCAGTTCATGCTCAAGGCGGATGACAAGATCGGCGTCGTTGTTCTGGCAAATGCCTCGGGTGTAAATGTGGGCGACTACGCCAGAGTGCTCTACCAGATTGTGTCGCCGGCCTTGAAGCCGGGCGACGGTCTTCCCGTTGCCTCGCAGAAGCCGGCGGTGGACCTGAGCGCATACGCAGGCTCCTACGATGACTTCCCCTGGGGCGGCGAAACCATTCTAGTTCCGTGGGGAGAGGACCTCGCGTTCGTTGGGGTGCCCGACATGGAACCGGTCAAGAACATGGTGCGGCTTCGTTACGTGGCACCGCACAAGTTCCGGCGGGTTCTCAAGGATGGAGCGCTCGGCGAGACCTTCCGGTTCGAGATCGGAGCCGACGGGCGGGCCACGCGTTACTGGCGAAACAGCAACCCGCGGCCTCGCATGAAAGACTGAGGCTGCGAACGGTCGGGTTGTCGTCCCGCGATAAACTCCGGCCGTGCGGACACACGACAGGAGATCTTCGATGCGACACAGACTGGCCTTGGCCATCTTTCTGATTGCAGGCAGCGCGTTGGCCCAGCAGTGGACCCCGGAAGCGACGCTGGAGGTCAAGCCGGTGTCGGAGGTGCGCGTGTCGCCGGATGGTGCTCGCGTGGTTTACACCGTCAGCACCTCGGTGATGGCCGAGGACAAGAGTGAGAGCGTCCGGCAGGTGTGGATGGCACGCACCGACGGCCGGGAGAACACGCAACTCACGTTTGGCGAGAAGTCGTCCAGCGATCCCCGGTGGTTGCCTGACAGCAGCGGTCTCGTTCTGCTGTCGAGCCGTTCCGGCAAACCGCAGCTCTATCTGTTGAGGCTTCGGGGAGGCGATGCCGAGCCCTTGACCTCGGGGAAACTGGAGCCGGCTGCGTTTGCGATTTCTCCCGACGGGAAAACGCTCGCCTTCACCGCTTCCGACGTCAAGGAAAACGCCGAGAAGAAGGAGAAGGCGAAAGAGGACCACCGCTGGATCGATGAAGACCTCTCGCCGCGCCGCCTGTATGTGTTGCCGCTGAGCGCCGATGGCAGCGGGAAGCGCGAAGCGAGAAAGCTGGCTAGTGGCGACCTTCACGTCGGCAGCGGACTCTCCTGGTCGCCCGATTCGAGGTGGATCGCCTACCCGCGCACGAAGACGTCCGGTGCGAATGACTGGCCGACGTCCGATATCGTCATGCTCCAGGTGGACAGCGGCGAGGTCCGGTCGGTGGCCGCGACCGCCGCTGCCGAAGTGGATCCTCTCTTTTCACCCGATGGCAAATGGCTGGCCTACAAGGTCAGCGACGTGCCGCCGACCTGGGGAGGAAACTACAAAGGGCAGCTCTTCAACGTGGCCACCGGTGAGCGCAAGGACATCGCCAGCACCTTCGACGCGCAACCCGACCTCGCCGGTTTCTCCTCTGACGGCAAGCAGATCTTTGTGGTGGAGACGCGTGGCACTGTCGATCGCGTCTATGCCATCGACGTGGCCGCAAACAAGATCGCCGACGTCAGTCCCTCCGACCGTGCCATCGCCGAACTGAGCGTGAACCTGAAGGGAACTCACTTCGGCTTTGCGGCACAGTCGCTCGATCGAGCCGTGGAGGCGTTCGTCAGTCCGGCCGACCATTTCGCGCCGGTGCAGGTCAGCCACGTCAACGACGCGGTGGCAAAGTATCGAGTGCCGAGGTCGGAAGTGGTCCGCTGGAAGAGTCCGGACGGCATGGAGATCGAAGGAATCCTCACCTATCCCCTCGACTACAAACCCGGCGCGCGAGTTCCTTTGCTGCTCATGGTGCATGGCGGCCCCACCGGCGTGTTCAAACAGAATTTCATCGGCAACTACAGTCCCTTCCCACCCGCGGTCTTCGCCTCGAATGGCTTCGCGATCCTGCGGGCGAACCCGCGCGGATCGTCCGGCTACGGGCCGAAGTTCCGCTACGCGAACTACAAGGATTGGGGCGGCGGGGACTTCCAGGACCTGATGAGCGGCATCGACTCCGTGGTGAAAAGCGGTGTGGCCGATCCCGATCGCCTCGGCGTCATGGGCTGGAGTTACGGTGGATTCATGACCTCGTGGATCATCGGCCACACCGATCGATTCAAGGCCGCTGTGGTGGGCGCCGGTGTCACCGATCTGATGAGCTTCACCGGCACCGCGGACATCCCCAGCTTCATCCCCGATTACTTCGGCGGCAACTTCTGGGAGACGCTGGATTCCTGGCGCGCTCATTCCCCGATCATGTTCGTCAACAAGATGAAGACGCCGACACTCATCGAGCACGGCGAGGCTGACGAGCGTGTTCCGATTTCGCAGGGATACGAGTTGTACAACGCGCTGAAGACGCGCGGAGTGCCGGTGCGCATGATCGTCTTCCCGCGCCAGCATCATGGTCTGACGGAGCCGAAGATGCGGCTGCAGGCCGAGAAGGCGACGGTGGAGTGGATCCAGAAGTGGATCCCGCGGTGAGGCAATCGGGATTCGATCCTGTTCCATCCGGCTTCTCCGCCACGGGACGTCTGCGCGGGGCCGATTCCGCAATGGGAACGAGATGAGTGGTGCGGTACGGGTGGCGTACCAGGGTGAGCGAGGTGCATTCAGTGAGGTCGCCTGCGGAAAACTGCTGGGCGAAGAGGCACAGACCATCCCGTTTCGCTCATTTGAAGAAATGTTCGAGGCGGTAGCAGACGGCGAGGCTGACTGTTGCGTGACGCCGATCGAGAACAGCCTGGCAGGCTCCATTCATCGGAATTACGACCTGCTCCTGGCTTCGGAGATGGTCATCTTCGGAGAGACGAATCTGCGGATCGTCCACAATCTGATCGCGGCACCGGGAACTCCACTGGCCGCCATTGAGCGGGTGTACTCCCACCCGGTTGCGCTGGCGCAGTGCGGCCACTTTCTCCGGGCCCATCCGCAGATGGAGGGGATCACCATGCACGACACCGCCGGCGCGGTACGGGTGATCATGGACCGGCGGGAACCCGCCGAGGCAGCGATTGCATCGGAGGCGGCAGCCAGACTCTATGGCGGGGAGATTCTGGCAACCAACATCGAGGATGATCCGCAGAATTACACGCGGTTCTTTCTGCTCGCGCCCCAGGGCAAGCCCATCGAGCCGATTGTGGAAGCGGGATCTTCCCGCTGGAAGACTTCGCTTCTGATCCAGATCGCCAACAAGCCGGCTTCGCTGTTCCATGCGCTCGGTGTGCTGGCGCGCGCGGAGATCGATCTCTCGAAGATCGAGTCGCGACCCATTCCTGGGAAACCGTGGGAGTACGCTTTCTACATCGACATCATCGGGAATGTGGCCGACGCGCCAGTGGCGCACGCTCTACAGCAACTCCGGGAGGTCTGCGATGTGATGACCATGCTCGGGTGTTATCCCACCAATTCATGAAGGAAACTCTTGAGACCTGACGACGTACAGGCGATGGCGGCGACTGTCGGTACGCCTTACACGTCGTGAAACGCTCGAAACCATCGAAGTGAGGAGAGACGCATACCGTGACCCTTCCCGATCTCAGCACCACCCCCGAAACGACCGGGCACACGCGCTCCGGTCTGCAGTACCGGATTCACGGCACGGTGCAGCAGACCGTGATCATCGATCTCGCTCCAGGGCAGACGATCTTCTCCGACGCCGGCGGGATGTCGTGGATGTCCGGCAGTGTGGAGATGGACACGCACAGCGGCGGCGGGCTGGGGGGCATGGTCAAACGGGCGATTTCCGGCGCCACCCTGTTCGTCATCGATTTCACGACCCCGCGCGCTCCGGGCCAGGTCGCGTTCTGCACCGACTTTCCCGGCAAGATCATCGGCTTCGAGCTCGATGCCGGCGAGTCGATGACCATGCACAAACATGCATTCGTGTGCGCGGAGAAGAGCGTCCGGCTGGACATCACCTTCACGCAGAAGTTTGGCGCCGGCCTGGTGGGTGGCGAAGGCTTCATCCTGCAGAAGGTGACCGGACCGGGGATGGTGTTTGCCGAGCTCGATGGCGATGCGGTGGAGTACCGCCTCAAGCCGGGGGAGACCATGAAGATCGAGCCGGGACACATCGCCATGTTCGAGCCGATGGTCACCTTCGACATCACGCGCATCAAGGGCATCAAGAACATGCTGTTCGGCGGCGAGGGGATTTTCCTCGGCACGCTCACCGGCCCCGGCCGCATCTTTCTGCACTCGATGACCGTGCACAAGATGGCGCACCGGATCGGGGAGTCGCTGCCTGGACGGTCAGAGGGCGGGAACGCGGCCGGTGGAGTGGTCGGAGCCGTGATCGGGAGCGTCCTGGGCGCCAGCCGACGCGAGTGAGTTGCTCGCCGACCTCTGCGCACCTTCTGCGACGAGGTTGCTTGTCAGTTTTTACCTGGATCAAGCGCGCCGGCCGCGAATCGTGGACGCATCAGCTTGCTCTGGCGAGGTTTCCGGCAGGGATGTTGCGATTCTCCTTGCAGCAGCAGCTCATCCGCAAATTTAGGAGGCTCCACATGGAAAAGGGACGCGACTTTCTTCGCGCGCAGGTCAACAACGCGGTCATGCAGCACCAGACCCTTCTCGACAATCTCGAGGATCACATCAAGCAGGCCGACGACAGCCGGTACCGCGATCTCTGCCAGCGTTACCTGCCGAAGATGACCGCTCACCAGAGGACGCTGGAAGAGTACGGGACGAGCATCGGCGCGGAAGGAAGGACCGGGGTGAAGAAGGCTCTGGGCACGGTTCTGGGCAAGGCGCGCGATGTCGTGGACAGCATGAGGGAAGACGACTTCCTGCGAGTGGTCGGGGACATCGTGACCATCCGTCAGTCCCAGGACACCTTTGCAACGTTCGCGGTCGCCGGCGACAAGATTGGCGAGCCACGGCTGTCCGAAATCGGTCGAGCCTGCGAGCGCGACCACAACGAGATGCAGCGCGAGTTCAATGTGCTGATCCAGAGCATGTTCGTCAATCACGTACTGGCGGCGGGAAGCGCGGCCTCAGCAGACGCCCGGCCTGAGTCTCGTT
>JBDSGC010000228.1:0-2718 GCA_039919215.1 Thermoanaerobaculia bacterium
GTCGAGTGTGAGGAGCGCGGCGCGCAACTGCGCCGGGAAAACGCGAGTGATGCGAATCCTGAGGGCGGACAGGGTCTGCGAAGCGAGATCAGCCATGTGTCGCATTCTATGACTCGGATACAATCCCGTTGATTTTCCGGCCAGTGTTGCAGGCCGGGCCGCACGCGAAAAAGCCAGCCCGGCGCCGATCCTTCGGCGCAATTTTTGCGTCGGACCAGAGAAGAAATCCACAGCCAGAGCGAGGACATTGCATGACCGAGACTCTTCAGCCGCCAGACGCGTCGTCCATGGAGCAGCCGCGAAGCCCGAGAGCGGCCCATTCGCCGAAGACCCTGCCGGTCCAGCCGAAATCTGTGACCTGGAATCCCTCGCCGGAACAGCTGCGCAAATTCACCGAGGAGATGCCCAACGCCCGAAAAACCGAGTTCGGCAATGTGAACGTCGGCACGAGGGTCGTCTCGCGCTCCAAGCTCTCCACCTTCATCGCCACGGACACCCCTGAGCAGCATTCCGACCAGACCATCAGCCGCGCGGAGTACCAGCGCATGGCCGCGCTGCAGGATGCCTACATCCGGACGCGCGACATGTTGGTCATCGACGGGTACATCGGGAACGATCCCGCATTCCGGGTGGCCTCCCGGCTGATCATCGAGAAGTCGAACGCCAACATCGCCGGCATGCAGCAGCACCTGTTTTACCCGGCCACCCAGGCGGAACTCGAGAAGTTCCACCCCACTCTGACGGTCATCTACACCCCCAACTTGAAAGCGGAGGGTTATCCGGAGGAGCGGCTCATTGCGGTCGACCTCGAGAATTACGTGACGCGCGTCTTCCACTCTGACTATTTCGGCGAGTCCAAGAAGGGCGGGCTGCGCATGTGGAACAAGCTGGTGTACGAGCAGGGAGGTCTGGCCCTTCACGCCGGATGCAAGGTGATCCCGGTGGCCGGCAGAAATCGCGTCGGATTGATTGTCGGACTGTCCGGAACGGGAAAAACCACGACCACCTTCACCAAGCAGAACGAATCGCAGCCGGTGCAGGACGACTTCTGCGCGCTGATGCCGGGCGGCAAGGTGTACGCAACCGAGAACGGCTGTTTCGCCAAGACGTTCGGCCTGAATCCAAACGACGAGCCTACGATTTATCACGCCTGCGCTTCGCCGCATGCCTACCTGGAGAACGTCTCCCAGACCGACGGGGGCAAGATTGATTACTTCGACACCTCCTACACGCAGAACGGGCGAGCGGTCATCCGGATGGAGGACGTCGCCGGCGCTTTCGACGCGCGACAGATCAGCAAGGTCGACTTCCTGCTGATCCTCAACCGCAACGAGAACATCATCCCCGCCGTGGTGAAGCTGGAGGGTCCACTCGCCGCCGCCTACTTCATGCTCGGTGAGACCAAGGGCACCAGCGCCGGCGGCGCCTCCGAGGCCGGCAAATCGCTGCGCGTTCCCGGCACCAATCCTTTCTTTCCGCTGCTCCATGCGTTTCAAGGCAACCGGATGCTCCAGTTGATGGACGAGAGCCCCATGGACGTCTACCTGATGAACACCGGGCGCATCGGCGGCGACGAGAAGGACGAGCGTTCCAAGAAGGTCAAGATCCAGCACTCTTCGGCGACGGTGAAAGCCATCGCTGAGGGAACCATCCAGTGGGAACAGGATCCCGATTTCGGGTATCTGGTGGCCACCTCGGTTCCCGGGATCGATGACCCTGACTACCTGCAGCCGAGGAAAATGTACGAGCGGCAAGGACGATCCGACGAATACCGCCAGCTCGTCGAGAAATACAACAAGGATCGCCGCGAGTATCTACACAAGTGGAAGGGCCTGGACGAGCGGATCGTGAACGCGATTTGAGCCGGACTCGTTTTCGGGACCGGGGCGCCCAGACGGCGCGAACCGCGGAGCCGGCGGGCAGGGCCATCGGGAGCCTCCGGTCCCGCTTTCGTGTACCCTGATCGCATCGATTCAGGCGGAGGACGGTCGAATGCGGGTCATTGCTCTTCTCCCATGCGCGTTGCTCATCGCCGCGACCTCGTTCGGGGGGCCGATGCTGCCCAATCCGCCAGCGGTGCCGGACCATTCGCCTGCGATCGCGACGGCACCACGGATCTCCACACACTCCATTCGACGGCAGCCGCGACGAGCGGTGACCGCAGATGTCGACTCCAGGGTTCTGGCCAGCCTCTTCGCGATGGCCGCCCGCAGCGATTTCGAGGTTGCGGTCAGCGCCGGTAGGATCACCTGCGACGCGCACAACTGCGTCGTCGCCCTCGCCGTGCAGCTCCCCGAGACCGCCTCGCCCAGCCGGCTGTCCTTCGCTGTGGCCGGCCCCAAAGGCGAACTGTCCGATGTGAGACACGTAGACTGCCTGGTCTCGCTCTGCAGCGTCGAGCTGGTGGTGGAGAGGGGAAAGAACACGATCGCCGTCGGGGCCCTGGACCGGCTGTCCCACACGGCGGGCTTCGCCCTGACGGATCTCGACGCTACGACGAATCTCCCGTTGACCGCGCGCGGCAAGACCGAGTGGTTCTAGTCGCAGCCGTTTCACGAGCTTGTTTTGACGCCGATCGAACGCGTCTCCGACGTTGGGCGAGACTGACTTGCCGCTCGTAGCGCCGGCATCCGTGAGAAAAGTCGACCGATGTTCTTGCGCGCGAAGGCGCGCTTCACAGAGCAGCCCCCGGCTCTGCCGGGGGAAACCCGATGACGT
>JBDSGC010000229.1:0-5022 GCA_039919215.1 Thermoanaerobaculia bacterium
CGCAGGAGCCAGCGCCGCCGCCGAAGAGCCGAGATCGGGAAGCGAGTTGAGGATTCCCTCGGGCAGGGGGATCTCGATGGAGGCCATAGGAACCTCCGTGGCCAGGTCGCGTTCGGCCGCAGATCCGAAGCGATCCCCGCTCCTCGATCGACCGCTGCTCCCGAAGGAGTCGCCGCTCCCTCCGAACGGGTCATTCGACGAAGGGTTGGGAGGGATGGTCGTGACCGACTCGCCTCTTGCGATCAGCTCTGTAGCGATTGTGGGGAGTGTCTCGGTTTCGTCATCTGCATCCTCCAGCACGAAGCTCGCTGAGGCAGACTCGGGGGCGGGCATTTCTTCTCCCTCCTCTTCATCCCAGAGCGATTCGCTGGTCCGTGGATCCGAAGCGACGGTTGCGTTGAGGATCTGGATCTCGCGATCCAGTGGTTCCGAGCCATCCAGCCCGTATTTCTTGACCAGATGATTGAGCACCAGCTGGGTGATCCCTTTGAGCGTGTCCTCAACCCCGATTCCGGTTGTGGCCACCGAGCCGAAGTGGGGGGCGGAAAGCCGATTGATCTCCGCTTCCAGCTGGGGCATGGGCATGGCATTCGGAAGATCGCGTTTGTTGTACTGAATGACGATGGGGATCTCGCGAATCCGGATCCCCTGACGCTTGAGGTTGTCTTCCAGGTTCTGCAGCGACTCGTTGTTGGCGTCGATGGCGAAGTCCTGGCTGTCCGCCACGAAAACGATCCCGTCCGCTCCCTTCAGCACCAGCTGGCGGGTGGAGTTGTAATAAACCTGACCGGGAACGGTGTAGAGCTGCAGCTTGGTGCGCATGCCGCGGATCTTGCCGAGGTCGAGCGGCAGGAAGTCGAAGAACAGGGTTCGGTCGGTCTTCGTCGCCAGCGAGAGCATCTTGCTCTTGTTGTTCGAAGGCAGGGAGTCATACACGAACTGGAGATTGGTCGTTTTTCCACAGAGACCCGGCCCGTAGTAAACGATCTTGGCTGTGATCTCTTTGGTGGCGTAGTTGAAGAGGACCATGAGGAGGGGTCGAGCTTAATGGCGGGCCCCAGCGGAGTCAAACCACACCAGCCCGGATGATTCGCGGGACTTTCTGCTGCGACGGGCGCTTGGAGCCTGTCTGCGTCGTCAGACGTCGGTTTCGCTCCCGGACATGGTGTCGACGACGCCTTCGCCGCCCAACCAACGTCTTCCTGGCATCTGGACTCGACTCAGTTGCCTGGCGACGAAAGCCTCGTGAATCGACCGGGCCATTGATTGCGCTGTCGATTTTCCCACGGTGCGCCGGAAGGGTGCTCCGTTATCATTCCGCGCCTCGGAGGTCCGAATGACGGTCCGTCATGTGCTCGGGTTTGTCGCAGCACTCATCGCGTTCCCTGGATACGCCGATCCACCCGGTGTCTACGCCATCACCAACGGCACCATCCATCCGGTGAACGGTCCGGACATCGCGAACGGCGTGGTCATCGTTCGCGACGGCCTGATCGAATCGGTTGGAGCCAGCCTGGCCATTCCGCCCGATGCTACGGTGATCGACGCGAAGAAGGGCCATGTCTATCCCGGCCTCATCGACGCCCAGACCTCCCTCGGCTTCACCGTCGCCACACCAGCTCCGCGGCGAGGTGGGGGACGAGGGTCGGTCGCGCCGGCCCCCGCCGCGTCGCCGCTGGAAACCGGGCCCGCATTCGATTCCGTGAGGGAGATGAAGGTCTCCGACGAAGACCTCAGTTCCAGACGGGCGACGGGAGTGACCACGCTCCTGGCCGTCCCATCGAGTGGGATCTTCAACGGGCAGTCGGTGCTGATGGACCTCGGCGACGGATCGGTGGGATCCAGAACGATCCGGGCTCACGCGACGCAGCAGATTTCCTTCAACCGCCGGCCGGCGTGGACCTATCCCGATTCGCTGATGGGTGTCATCTCGTACATTCGCCAGACGTTTCTCGACGCGCAGCATGATTCGGCAGCGCACTCGATCTACGAGAAAAACCCGGTGGGCTTTCGCCGCCCGGAGGAACGCGCGGATCTTCAGGCGCTCGCTTCAGCGCTCCGTCGGGAGGTTCCTGTCGTCTTCGTGGCGGACACGGAGTTGATGATGCGCCGGGCCATGACCATTGCGCGGGAGTTCAATCTGCGCCCCATTCTGTCGGGCGCCCAGCAGGCCTACCGGATGGCCGATGAGCTCAAGTCGTCGGGAACGCCCGTTCTGGTCTCGGTGAAATGGCCGCTCCCGCCAGCAGGTAAGGACGATGCGGAGGATCAGCCGCTCCGACTGATCCGCGACCGGCAGCTGTCGCTCACGACGCCCTCGGTCCTGGCCAGTCGCGGAGTGCTGTTCGCATTGGTGAGTGCAGGAGCGAAAAGCGCCGATTTCATCCCCGGAGTTCGCAAGGCCATCGATAACGGGCTGTCCGTGGAGAACGCACTGCGGGCCACCACCCTCAGTCCCGCGAGAATCCTGGGAATCGATCGGCAGGTCGGATCGATCGACAAGGGAAAAATCGCCAACCTGGTGATGACCGACCGGCCCATCTTTTCCAAAGAGGCGCGGGTGACACGAGTTCTGATCGAGGGTCGCGAAGTTCCGCTGTCTTCGGCCGAAGAGAGCCAGGCCAAATCGAAACGCGCGGCGGGGACGCAGCCCGTCGCGGAGACTGCAGGCGAGAAAGGATCGCTCGACGGCAGCTGGAGCCTGACCATCAAGACGAATGAGGGGGACGTGAGCATCGTCGCTTCGCTGCACGTCGAAAGCGGACAAGTCAGCGGCTCGTACAGCGGCGACCGCGGCTCGGGCGACATCCGCGGCGGGCGATTTGACGGCGCGTCGGTGGCATTCACCATCTCGGCCAGGCTGCAGGCGGAGACGAGCGACTGGGCATTCCAGGGAACCGTCAATGGCGGCTCGATGACCGGGACGGCATCGGGAACCGGGGGAACTTTTCCGTTCAGCGGGAGCAGATCACGATGACCACTCGGAGCCAGCATCCTCGACTCACTTCCCATTCCTCACCTCTCCGCAAGATCACGGCGGTGATCCTTTTCTCGACCTCGGTGTTCCTGACCGGGAGTCTGGCGCGGGCCGAAAACCTGGTTCTCATTCACGACGCCACCATCCTCACGGTTTCTCACGCCCCGATCGAACATGGTTCCGTTCTGATCCGCGGCTCGAAGATTGTTGCGGTCGGGCCAAACGCGCAGGTCCCCGCGCCGGCCGGCGCGCAGGTCATCGAGGCATCCGGCAAATTCATCCTGCCGGGAATCATCGACACGCACAGTCATACGGCGGTCGAGGGTGGCGTCAATGAAGTGTCCCTTCCGAACACCGGCATGGTCCGCATCGCCGACGTGCTCGATGGCGAAGACATCGATGTTTATCGAGAGCTGGCCGGAGGAACGACTGCAGCCCTGGTGCTTCACGGATCTGCGAACGCCATCGGCGGCCAATCGCAGATCGTGAAATGGAAGTGGGGTCGCCCGGTGTCGGAGTGGCCGATCGCGGATGCCCCGCGCACGATCAAGTTCGCACTCGGCGAGAATCCGAAATCGGCGAACTTCCGGCCTCCGGCAGGAGTCGCCGCGCAATACCCTCAGACCCGGATGGGCGTGGAGGAAGTCATCCGCCAGTCCTTCATCGACGCCAAGGATTATCGCGCCCGGTGGAGCGAGTACGACGGGCGCAGGAAGCGTGGCCAGTCGCCCCTTCCCCCCCGTCGCGATCTTCTGATGGAGACGATGCTCGACATCCTCGACGGGAAAATCGATGTCCACTCACATTGCTATCGCTCGGATGAGATCCTCATGCTTCTGGATCTCTCCGATGAGATGGGATTCAAGGTGCGGGAGCTGCAGCACGTGCTGGAGGGCTACAAGGTCGCTCGTGAGATCGCCGCGCACGGCGTGGGCGCCGGGACGTTCACCGACTGGTGGGGCTACAAGGCTGAGGCCATCGATGCCATCCCGTACAACGTGACGCTGATGGAGCGAGCGGGCGTGCTCACCTCCGTCAACTCCGACTCCGACGAACTGGCGCGCCGGCTCAATCTGGATGCGGCCAAGGCCATGAAGTACGGCGGGTTGAGCGAGGCAGAAGCGCTCAAGCTGTGCACCCTGAATCCGGCGAAGCAGCTGCGCGTCGATCATCGAATGGGATCGATCGATGTGGGGAAAGACGCCGATCTGGCGATCTGGAACGGGCATCCCTTCTCCAGTTACTCGCTGGTGGAGACGACGTTCGTCGATGGAGAAGTGGTCTTCGATCGGCAGAAGGATCTGGCGGCACGCCAGGAGCGCGCGTTGGAAAAGAAAGAGCGCCTCAAGAAAGACGAAGAAGAAGCGAAGAGCCGAAAGTCCGCCGCTGCATCGACGAAGGAGCCGGTCCATGACCATGAGTAAGCGTTTCTCCATCGGAGTGCTCTGCGTGCTTCTCACAGGGACCCTCCTCGCCCAGTCCGTGATCGTGAACAACCCCGGCAGGAAAGGGACGTTCGCAATTCGGAACGTCACCATCAATCCGGTGACCTCGGCGCCGATTGCCAATGGCACCCTGGTGATCGCCAACGGGACCATCGTCGCGATCGGCACGGCCGTCAGCGTGCCGTCCGATGCCACGGTCATCGATGGAACCGGGCTGTTCGCTTATCCCGGCCTGATCGATTCCGGTTCCACGGTGGGACTGGAGGAGATCAGTTCGGTGCCTGGCACCATCGACGTCGCAGAATTGGGGGACATCAACCCCAACGCGCGCGCTGAAGTGGCCATCAACCCTCACAGCAACGTGATCCCGGTGACCCGCGTGAACGGAATCACCACGGTGGTCACCGAGCCGAGGGGCGGGGTCATCTCCGGATCTTCCGCGCTGATCCAGCTGGCCGGATGGACGCCGCGGGAGATGACGCTGAAGGCTCCCCTGGCCATGCACGTTCATTTTCCGACGTTGCGCTCGGGCGACTCGGAGGATGCGGCCCAGGATGAGGAGGCGGAGAAAGAGGCGCAGAAGAATTACACCAAGCAGAC
>JBDSGC010000230.1:0-31171 GCA_039919215.1 Thermoanaerobaculia bacterium
CCAGGATGTCCAAGGACACCTGTCCAGGATGTCTATGGTCTATACACCGCAGCGGGGAGAAGGAACTCGATCGTGAGAGGCGTGGTGTGTGTCATTCGAAGCGGAGTGGGTGGCGGGTGGGGCGAAGGATCTGCAATCCAAGGCTGCCGACTGAACGGGACTGAGGCCAAAATCGTTGCGGACGCTTTGCGAACCAACGCCGCCGGCCGTGCCGGCTACTTCCTGATCTGCTCGATGGCCTGCTTGGCCACGGAGCGCACGCGCAGGCTCGGATCGCTCGTGGCGATGCGCTGCAACTGCGGCAACGCCTCGGCCGGAGCGAGCTTCACAAACTCCGTCATGGCCACGATCATGGTGTCTTCCTTCTGATCCTCGCGCATGTCGGCGATGGAGTTCAGCCGGCCTCGATCGAGCATCTCGCGAAGCGGGCCGAGTGCATGGGAATCCCCCATTCGGGCCAGTGCGATGGCGGCGTTCCATCGCACGTCGGTCACTGCATCCTCGAGTGCGTGGATGAGTGCAGGCACGGCCCGGCGGTCGCCAATCTCGCCGAGGGCAAAGAGCGCTGCCTTGCGCACATCTTTCTCGGAGTCTTGCGAGGCGGCGATGACGCCAGGCAGCGAAGCAGGATCGTGAAGCTGGCCGAGAGCCATCAGCGCGTACAGCCTGTTTTCGACTTCCGCATCTTTCAATCCTTCGATCAGGACGGGAGTGGCGCGCGCATCGCCGAGCGTCCCCAGAACCATGCTCAGATAGCGGCGGATGCGGGGATCGTCACTCCGGGATCCCACGTACAGAGAAGCCACCTGCTGCTCGAGATTCGGATAGCGCTTCGCCTCCCCCCGCTTGATCGACTTGGAAAGCTGATAGGCGGCCTGCCATCGCTCGTGCGAGCTGCCCGAACGGATCTGGTTCAGGTAGTCGGGAATGCTCTGGTCATCCGAAGCGAGCTTGCCGAAGAGAAAGAAGATGGCCACCGCGATGCAGACCACGCCGAGCGGAAACACAACGAACTGAAACAGGATGGTGCGCGAGGACTCGCGGGGGACGTCGGTGGGAACCGTGGGATCAGCCATCAGGGTAGGAACTCTGGAATGGGGAGCGTCCGTCGATCAGGATCGGCAGAGTGGACAGTCTCGTTCCAGTTCAGCGACGGCAACCCTTACCGCCCGGTTCCCAGGACCACAAAATCCGGCAGGTAGGTCTTGAGCTGGGTGGGCGCGTCAGGCACCACGATGGCGTCCTTGTCGCAGACCGACTCACAAAGCCGGCAGGCCACGCACTTCTTGTGCTCGACGAAGGCGATCTTGTAGTGATTGGCGATGGTCTCGTCGTTCGGCTCGATCATCGTGATGCACTCGAAGGGGCAGATATCGACACAGAACTCGCACCCGGTGCACAGATCTTTGATGACCTCGGCCTTGGGAATCTCTTTCGGCTTGACGCGAGGAATGAGGTCGCCATGCTGATTCTGGATGGCGTCGACCGGGCAGTAGATGCCGCACACCGAGCAGTCGATGCAGCGTTCCGGGTGGATGTAGTACTGGCCGCGGGTGGCACCCCAGATGGTGTTGGTGGGGCACTTCACTTCGCAGACGCCACATCCGATGCACTTGTCGGTAATGAAATGAGGCATGGACTCTCAGTTTACCTTACGGCCGCGACGAGGGCGCGGCCATTCACGAACAGCGGTTTGACAATTCGAGAGCGCTGGATCGTTGCAAGTTCCGGCGCCTGGCGCTCACCAATCCAGATGAACGCGCCATCGGGCAGCGGACTTCCCTCGGCGTCGTGCGGATCGGTTCGCCAGCCTGGATGCAGGGCCTGGCTCGCTGGATAGGCGATGGCCGGACGCAGGGCAACTGTCTCCAGGTAAAGGTACCCGGTGGCGACGACCGGGGTGGCCGGCGGGACGTGCCTCCCCACAAACTGCGCCGCCTGGCGATAGTCGTCTGGAGGGCGCGAAGCGTGATCGACCGCAGCCAGATCGATGGAAACCAGCCCGATGGCGATGGTGATCGAAGTGAGAGTCATCTTCCAGACTCTCGGCCATCGGTCGAGACAGGCCGCCAGAAGCAGAACGAGCGGCGGAGCGATGACAGACTCGAAGCGCATCGGGAAATAGATCCGCCGGCCGGCCAGACCGGCCAGGAGCGCGCAGGCATACGGAGCGCCCACGGTCCATGCGGCGAACAGAGCAATCTTTCGATCGCAGCGAATCAACGTCAGGGCAGCAACGAAGGCAGCGAGTGCGGCGAGCCACAGCGGAGCAGGCTTGAACAGCGACGGGGGAGAGTCGAACGGGGCGAACAGGATGTCGGCGAACGAAGGTTTCCACTCCCCCATCCATCCCGTGGCCTGAACTGGTTGGTGCCGTGCGAGCCAGAGCAGGGGAATGATTGCGGCGAGCGACGCGGCGAGGGCACGCGCCCCTTTTCGTCCGCGCAGGAGCAAGGACGGGAGAAAGAGCAGCCCGTAGTAATGACTGCAGGCGGCGGCGACGATCGCCGCCGCTGCCAGCCATGGCTTTTCGCAAACAAGGGCGATCATCGCCAGGGTCACCAGCAGCGCGCAGAGCGCATAGGCTCGCGCGTCCGTGGCGAAGAGGGCCGCTGGCGGGTAAGCCGCGAGCAGCGCAGCGGCCAGGAATCGCGCCGGCCCCAGCCGCCGGCAACTGAGGATTGCTGCGAACGACCCCAGAGCACAGGCCAGGGAGACCAGCCGGGTGGCGAAGAGCGCCGGGTTGCCGAGCAGGTGAATGATCGCGTAATAAAGGGGAGGGCCGGAATCGGCGCGCAACAGCCCGACCATGGTCGCCGGCGGGTGCGCAGCAAGCCAGTGCGTGAACAGCTCGTCGAAGAAGAATTCGCGGGTGACCAGCAGCGCGATGCGGGGGGCGAGAAAAAGGAGAGTCAGGGCAACGGAAACCGCGGCCACGCCCCGGCGCGAAGCGAGGAGGTCGCCCTCGTCGCGCAGCACGCTCACACCGTCAGCAGTTCGGAGATGGTCTTGATCAGGTGCGAGGACTGGATCGGCTTGGAGATGTAGGCATTGGCACCGAGGGCCAGCCCGCGCTCACGATCCTCTTCCGCACCCTCCGTGGTGATGATGATGATGGGGATGGCCTTGAGCTGTGCATTCTGGCGGACCAGGGAGACCAGCTTCAGCCCATCCATGACCGGCATATTGATGTCGGTCAGGATCAGATCGATGTGCTCCGGACCGGACAGCTTCTTCAGCGCGTCGACTCCGTCCACGGCCTCGATGATCCTGGCGTTCTTGAATCGCTTCAAGGAGAACGAGATCAACTGGCGCATGGTCGGAGAGTCTTCGACGACCAGGAAAATTGCGTTTTCCAATCCCACTATCCGCCCCTCACGATGTGGTGGTCAGCAGATCCAGAAAGCTCTGGATCGTGTTGAGCTTCCTCTCTGACTGCGAATACAGCTTCGAAGCGAAAATCGCCGTGGCGGCGTGGGCAGCCAGCAGCGAAAACAATTCATAGTCCACAGCGGAGAACGAGTCCTTCTGCTGGAGCAGCTTGTAAATGGCGATCAGCCCGATGACGTGCTCTTTGATTTTCAGCGGAATGGCAGCCAGAGGTCTGTCGATGGTGACCTTGCCGCCGTCGACATCCTGATTGATGTAGTAGCTCTCGCCGGTCTTGGCCACCGTGCCGATGACGCCTTCGCCCAGGCGGCTGGAGAGCTGCTCGATCCCCGGCATGACGTCCTCGCCCTCGAAGGCGATGGACTTCAGCTCGTTGGTCTTTTCGTCGAGCAGCAGAATGGCGAAGGACTCCGCGCCCACCAGGTTGATCACGATCTCCTGGACGATCTGGATGACCTCCCGGAAGTCCATGGTGGAGTGCAACTGGTAACTGGCAACGTAGAGATTGGCCAGATTGTTGTTCTGGTCTTCGATCTCCACGTACCGGGAGGCGAAGTCCTTGTTCTCTTCTTCCACGGCCCGGAACTTCCGGGCAATGCGCCGGTTTTCCTCGGTCAGCTGGGACACTTCATCGCGCAACCGCTGGACCTCTTCGCCCGATCCCGTACCCGATTCGGCATCGATCGCAGCGACGCGGTACCGCAGCCTCTGGTTCTCCCGAAGAAGTTCTTCGGTGAACTCTTTTCCCTTGTTGAACAGCTCCAGAAATTTCTCTGCGCGTTGCTCTTCGCTCATCAGGATCTCTCAGACTCGGCCCGCGTGGACTGTAGCATAAGGTGGCCGTGCCTCGAGGCCGGTCCCGCCTCGTTGGCCGCGAGGCTCTGATCCCTGGCCGCGGTCATCCCTGACACAACCGATGGATCGCTGCCGGAATCTCACCGAGGGGGAGCACCTGCTCGACGGCGCCCGTCTTGATGGCCTCGTTGGGCATCCCGAAGATGATCGCGGTCTCCGCAGATTCCGCGATGGTCCGCCCACCGCGGTCCCGCAGCTGGCGGATGGAAGCGGCACCGTCATCGCCCATGCCGGTCAGGATGACGGCGATCAGTTTGTCTGCGCAGACTTCGCTGGCGCTTTGCAGCAGACGATCGACGGACGGGGCGTAGAGGTCGTTTGCACTGGCCGGCAACACCGCGATGCGGAGGCCTGCGGACCCACGCCGGATCTCCGTCTGCATTCCGCCCGGTGCCACGTAGACGACCCCGTTCTCGATGCTCTCGCCATCCATCGCTTCCTTCACCTGATACTGCGAGAGCCGGTTGACGCGCTCGGCAAAGAGCCGGGTGAAAGCCGGCGGCATGTGCTGCGCCACAACCATGGGGATGGGCAGCAGTGGCAGGGTCTGGAAGAGGAGCTGCAGAGCGGGCGGCCCTCCGGTGGAGCAACCGATGACGATCAACTCGATTCCGCCCTGACATCCCACCGCATCCACGGGCTTCAACACTTCCCCAACCTCATCGTTGACGATGCTGCGCTGCAGGTTGTCCATGCGCAGTTGGGCAACCTGAAGCACCTTGGCGATGAGATCTTTGCGGATCTCCTCCAGCCGAGGCGAAACGCGGCCGCCCGGTTTCTGGATGAAATCGAAGGCGCCGAGCTCCAGCGCCTTGAACACACTGCGGTCGCTGGCCTTCGACGATACGGCGATGACCGGCGTGGGCCGATCGTGCATCAGCCACCGCAGGAAGGCGAAACCGTCCATGACCGGCATCTCCAGATCGAGGGTGATGACGTCGGGCCGGTGCTTGACCACCTGCTTGATGGCGTCCTCACCGTGGACCGCCGTGGCCACCACGCGGATCTCCGGATGCGACTCCAGCATGCGCGAGATGGTCACGCGGTTGTAGGCCGAGTCATCCACCACCAGGGCGCGGATCATGCCGCGCCTGCTGCACCGTGGGCCGGCAGTGTCCGAGCTGCGTGCGCCGGGAACGTCACCGCTGGTACACCATGTCGTTCTTCAGGTGACGCAGCTTGAACTGCGTGGACAGGGAGATCAGAGACTCGGAGTGCCCGAGCAGCAGATACCCTCCGTCGACCAGTCGGTTGTAGAAATTGGTCACCACCACCCGCTTGGAGGTGTCGTCGAAGTAGATGATCACGTTGCGGCAGAAGATCACGTCGAGGTGGCCCAGGAGCGACACCCGCGACTGGTCGTAGAGATTGAGGCGCCCGAAGGACACACGGTTGCGCACGTCGTCGTGAAGGTGCCACGACCCGTCCGGCTGGCGGCTGAAGTACTTGTCCCGGAGGTTGGGGTCGGTGGCCCGGAAGGCGGTCTCCCGGTAGTGTCCGCGCCGGGCCTTGGAGAGCACCTGCTGGCTGATGTCACTGGCGAAAATCTCGAACGATGCATGCTCGTAGTAGCCGGCCTCCTGCAGCAGCATGGCCAGTGAGTACGGCTCTTCTCCCGAGGAGCAGCCGGCCGACCAGATGCGGATCCGCTTGACGGTCTTGCGCGACAGAATGTCCGGGATGACTTCCTCCACGAAGGCGGTGAGTTGCGCCGGCTCGCGGAAAAAGTACGTCTCGTTCGTGGTCACCATGTCGTAGATCTGGTCGAACTCGGCGTCCGCACGCGGGTCGTACTGGAGGAAGTAGAAGTATTTCTGGAAGGAGTCGAAGTTCAGCTCGCGCGCTCGAGGAGAGAGCCGCTTCTGCAACAGGTACTTGGAGGAGTCCGCGAACCACATGCCGGTACGCACATAAATCTGATCGCGCAACTGCCTGAAGACGTCATCAGGGAGTTCGAGGTGATGGTTGAGCGAGAGGCTGAACGTGGACATGGCGGGCTGTCTGGGCGCGAGAGAAGGGGGCGGCCGGCATGGGGCCGCCGGCTCAATGACCTTCGGTCAACTCTTCTCCTTCATCGCCTGCAGAATCGCCGCAATCACCACCTCACGACGGCTGTCGGCGGTCCGCCACGCTTCCTCGAGCAGGTCCCGGAACAGCTGCTTGTGATGCACGAAGACATCGGACACCTCGTCGAGCACGGCGGCGTTCTCCAGGGCCTTGAACAGGACCGGAAACGAGGAGCGATCGGGGAGCTTGTCCAGAGCCAGCACAGCCGACTGCTGGACGTAGGTATCAGGGTCCTCCACCGCCCGATGGAGCGCGGGCAAGGCCACCGGATCGCCGCGCAGTCCCACCGACGCAGCCGCCGCAGCGCGGATCCGCCAGTCGTTGTCGTTGAGGGCGAACATCAGGTAATCGAAGACCTCATCGCCGGGGATCCGGGAGAGCGCCAGGATGGCCGCGCGGCGAATCTCCAGGTCGGCGTCGTAAGCCGCGCGGAAGAGCACATCCTTGACCCGCTCGTCTTCCGATCTTCCCAGCGCCTCCAGCGCGGCGATCCGCACCGGCGGAAGGTCATGCTCCAGGTGGCGGATCAGCGGCTCCACCGCCTCGAGATGGCGGTACGCGCCCAGCGACTGCGCCGCGGCGGTGCGGATCCAGATGTCGTGGTCCTCCAGAGAACTGATCAGCGGTTCGATTCCTTTCTCTGGGCGCAGTCGCACGATCGCGTTGATGGCTGCCAGCCTCACGCCGGTGGACTCATCGGCTAAAGAGAGGACAAGCTGGTCGGCGAAGCGTTCCTCACCAAATTTCCCCATCAGGGAGATCGCCTTCTGCCGGATGACCGGATCGCTGTCCTTCGACGCCAGCAGCAGTTCATCGTGATACCCCTCTCCCTGGATGTTCACGAAGACCGACAGGGAGTTGAGCTTCATGGGCACCGACGTCACCTGCAGCATCTTGCGGATCCTGGCCAGGACCTCCTGCTTCATCTCCGGATAGGCCGCCACCAGCGCGGAGATCGAGTTCACCGCGGCCTGCTGCGAAGCCACGTCGGAGTCGTCGAGTTTGGCCAGCAGGTAGTCGATGGACCGCGGATCGCTGATCTGTCCCAGGGTCTCGATGACCAGGCGGCGGATCATGGCCTGCTCGTGATCGAGGAACGGAAGGATGTGCGGGATGGTCTCCGCTCCACCGATCACATTGATGATGCGGAGGAGCAGAGCCACGATCTCGTCTTCCCCGGAGTTGCGCAGGGTCTCCTCGATGACCGGCAGCGATCCCGGTCCGAAATCGATCAGGGCCTGAGCAGCGGTCTCCGCCGTGTCCGGCTGTTCGAGGTAATTGATCAGAACAGGCAGCGCGCGCGGGTCGGCGGACCACCCGAGAAACTTGAGGATGAAGCTCCGGACGTCCCGCTTGGAAGTGCTGCGCAGATGGTCGATGAGCGGTTCCAGTTTCTCGCGGGGGAACGACTCGCGAAACTTGCGCTGCACCAGAAGACGCTCGGCCTGCTCGACAATCTTCGGCTTGTTGGCCTCGGCAATGCGCACCAGTGCGCGCAACGCCGTCAGATTGAGCTTCTCCTCTTCGGCGATGACCTTGAGCAGAAACGACACCGTCCCCACGTCCCCGATCTTGCCGACTGCCTCCAGAACCGGTTTGCGCATCGACTTCTCGGAGTAGAACGGAAGGATCGACGGCAACGCCGAGCGGTCACCGATCTCTCCCAGCGCTTCCACCACGTGAAATTTGAGCCAGAGGTCGTCCCGCTCCAGCAGCGCGATCAGGGGCGCAAGCGAAGAGGCATCGCGGTATTTGCCCAGGGAGGACACTGCAGACGAGGCGATGTTGACGTCCTGTTCCGATGCGGCGATCTGCAGCAGAAGGCGGAAACCATCCTGATTCCTCAAATCGCCCAGCAGGTTCACCAGCGAGAGGCGGACGTCCGGATCAGACTCGGTGCGTAGACGCTGCACGATCGGAGCGATGCCGGCCACCCCGATGCGGATCAGCGCCTCGGTGGCCGAGTTTCGCTTTCCCGCATTCTCCGGGTCGGCCAGCGAGTCCAGCAGCCCGAGGATCACTTCCTCCTGCGGGTCGCGGACGAAGCCGTCGACGATGGTCTTGCGTACACGCCAGTCCTTGTCGCCGAGCAACTCGAACATCAGCGGCAGATCCCGCTGTTCCGTCCCATGGGCCACGAGATACGCGGCCTTCTGACGGGCGTCCGGGTCAGCCGAACGGGCCTGTTCCACCAGTTGAGGATCTGCGTTCATGGCGTGCCGACCAGTGGGCTTCGGCGCGGTGGCAGCGCCGTTCGAGCCCTTGTCGCATTCGAAGGCAGGCCGCGCTGAGTTGCACCACCACGGGCACACGACGCGTTCTTCGCTCGCAGCGGCGAGAGGGTGCGGGGCTGCACGTTCATCGGGTGGCCGTCCTCAACCGGGCCATCTCTTCGCGTTTCATCTGCACAAACTGCTGGATCGTCTCGCTGAAGATCTCTGTGTCCCGGCGCACCCGCATGGGAACGCGGGAGTCGTAATACTGGCGACCCTCTTCGATCTCATCGCGAAGAATTTCGAAAAAACTGTTGTCCCGGATCCCCTGCTCCACTTTGGACGGGTGATAGATCACGATGTCGCTGAGGATGAGACGGGCCAGACGCCGGGCCTCATCCCACTCGCGGGACTCCACGGGAATCTCCTCCCCGGAACCGAGGTCCGGAAAGAGTTTGTGGATGATCTGCTGGAACTCCTGCTCCGGAATCTGCTCCTCGATGTACTCGTCTGCGCCATAGAGATTGGTCGGATTGGCCCGGAAGCGGTTGGCCCGAAACAGTGCCCCGATGAGAATGACCCGCACGTGGGTCTGGGCGGAATCGGCCTTGATCTCCTCGGAGACTTCCACGCCCAGCTTGCCCTTCAAATACACGTTCACGATGACCAGGTCGGTCCTGGTGTTCTGCACGAATTCGAGGGCCGGGTCACCAGTCTCGAAAAGTGTGACGTCAAAACCGCTGGAGCGCAGGTGATCGGCCAGAAAGGTGCGAAACGGTCGCGGCTCATCGGCGATCACGGCGACGCGCCGTTTCGGTCCCGCAGCACCCGGGGGCACCGCCAGAGGGCGCGCCGGCACGGGGGCAGCGCCTGCCGGAGGGGCGGCCGCCGCAGGTTTCAGCACCATCGGGTTGCGGCAGGCAGGGCAAGCGACGCGGACGGGCTGGGTCAGCGGCAGCGCGATGGCAGCACGAAAACGGGCGTGACAGGATCGACAGGTCAGTTCCATGGGTCAGGCCAGTAGCTTGTCCAAATCAAGAAGAATCGTCAATGCAGCAGCTTGACGAAAGATGCCGCGAATTGGCTCCCGCTCTTCGCTGGCGTGCACCACCGGCTGGGGCTGGATCTCCGACGCCTCCACTTTGACTACGCGCAGAACACGGTCGACCTCGAAGCCGAGCGTTTCACTCCCTCTCCCGACCACGATGATACGGGAGTCGGGTCCGGAGCCGGCGGATGGATGCCCGAGGCGGGCCCGTGCGTCCATGATGGTGACGATGGTGCCGCGGAGGGAGATGATGCCCCGCACAGATCGTTCCGCGTTGGGGACCCGTGTCACGTCGCGGATCGGAATGATTTCCACGACGCGCTCGATGCCGGCGGCGTAGTGCTCCCCGGCGATGGCGAAGGTCAGGACTTCGATGAGGTGGCCCTCTTCGCTGAGCGCGACCTGATGGACCAGCCCCTCCCGCCGTTTTCCGGCGATCTCCTTGAACCGTTCCAGTTTCGACGGGCCAGCGGGAAAGGCCTCCACTGCCGGCGGCGGGCTTCCTGCGTTCTTGAGCGGCTGGGCGGCGATCGACGAGTGCGGGAGGAGGACCGGCGGGAGCGGTGACGCCGGTTGCCCGACCGGCGCTTCGGTGCCCACGGCTTCCGGGGAGGTGTCCGGCTGGCGAGACGCCTCTACCCGGGCTTCCTGCTCTTTCGCTTTTTTGCGGAGCTTGACCAGATCAACCATTCGGCTGGCCCTCTCGCAGCGGCGCGCGCGGCCCGGATGGATCGGCGACTCGCTTCCTCAGCCGGTGCTCGCGCGCAGCCGCTTCAATCCGAGTCCGGTCAATCCGGGTCTCGTCGTCGCCGAATGCTTCGAGCAGAGCTGTCGTGGCCAGGGTATTGATCAATCGAGGGATGCCTCCGCTGATCTCGTGCAGTGCACGAACGGCGTCGTCATCGAAGGGATTCCGAGTGCCTCCGGCAACGGCGATGCGATGGGCCACGTAGGAAGCCACCTCCTCCTCCGAAAGCGGTCCCAGACGATAGCGGAATCCGATGCGCTGTCGCAGCGGCGCGTAGGGAGCGCGATCGAGCTTCGTTTCCAGCTCCGGCTGGCCGATCAGGAGCACCGACAGAAGATTCTGGTCGTCGAGTTGAAAGTTCGTCAGCAGTCGGATCTCATCGAAGGTGGCCTTTCCCGGGATGAGCTGCGCTTCGTCGATGATCAGCACCGGCTCGCGCTTCTGCTCGAACAGCTCGAACAGCCGGGTGTGGATCTGGTCGAGAAGGTCGTTGCGGAATCGCGCCGGAGTCAACCCCAGCCCGGAAGCGATGGATCGCAGTAGCTGCGCCGGCGTCAGACGCGGGTTGATGAGCAGAATGATCGGACGGGTGTCGGCGACGCGATCGATGAGGGCGCGCGAGATGGTGGTCTTCCCCGAGCCGATGTCCCCCACCAGCAGAGCGAGGTCCTTCTCCTCCACTGCATACTCCAGCCGGGCCAGCGCCTCGCGATGCTGGTCTGATTCGAACAGGAACGCCGGGTCGGGCGTCTTTCCGAACGGCTTGCTGCGAAGACCAAAGAATGTTTCGAACATGCACCGGGGAGCGTCGCTCCGTCCTTGTCGTCGTGATTTGTGAGTGGACCGATCGTCTTTCTCCACAGCCGGAGAGTCCGGCCAGGAGATCAGGGACCACAGGTTACCGGAACCCCTGCGGTTCGCGATCCTCGCGCTCCAGAGGGTCGACTACCCGACCACCTGCGCGCGCGATTCCCTCGCCCGTCCTCCGTAGGCCTCGATCAGCGTCCCCACATCGATGACCAGCACGATCTCTCCCTCTCCCACCTCGGTGGCGCCGGCGATCCCGGGGATCACATTCAATCGTTCCCCGATCGCCTTGATCACCACCTCCTGCTGGCGTACCAGCCCATCCACGAGAATTCCGGCCACTTTCTCACCAGAACGGGTGACCACCACGAACCACTTGGTGTCGGGCGTCTCTTCGCCTGCAGGCAGATTGAAGGCGTCCGCCAGGCGCAGCAGCGGAAGGGTGAAATCGCGGAGGGTGCTGACCTCCCGGCGCTCCACGGTCCGGATGTCCCGGGAGTAAATCCGCAGAGACTCCTCGACGGAAGTCAGCGGAATGGCGAACTGCTCCTGCCCTGCCCGCACGATCAACGCCTGGATGATGGCCAGGGTGATGGGAAGCATGATGCGGAAGGTGGTTCCTTTCCCGACGACGGAGAGGATCTCGATCGTCCCTTTGAGCTCCTGCAGGTTCTTCTTCACCACGTCCAGGCCGACGCCGCGGCCGGAGATCTCGCTCACCGCCGCGGCAGTGGAGAACCCCGCACCGAACAGCAATTCGTAGGCCCTCGCCGCATCGACGGTCTCCTCTGCTGAAATCACACCCCGGGCAATCGCTTCCTTGCGCACCACCGCCGGATCGATGCCCCCCCCGTCATCGGTCACGTCGATGACCACCGAGTTCCCCTGCTGGTACGCGTTCAGGGTGATCCTTCCCAGCGCCGGCTTGCCTGCGGACTGGCGCTGATCGGGCGTCTCGATCCCGTGATCGAGGGCGTTGCGGATGATGTGCATGAGCGGATCGGTGAGCTCCTCGACCATGACTTTGTCCAGTTCCGTATCTTCCCCGCGGAGAACCAGCTCGATGGGCTTGTTCAGGTCCCGCGCGAGCTTGCGCACCGTCCGGGAGAGCTTGGCGTAGATCTGTCCGACCGGAACCATCCGCGTTTCGATCACCGACTTCTGCAACTCGTTGAGCTTGCGATCGAGATTGCGCGCGATCTTGTTCAGCTCATGGGCCACCAGTCGTGCCTGCTGCTGCCCCACTCCTCTGGTCAGCGTCTCCAGCTGTGTTTTCTGGATGATCAACTCGCCGACGATGTTCATGACCGCATCGAGCTTGGCGATGTCCACCCGCACCGTCTGGGAGATCGAGCGCAGTGAAAGCTCTTCTTCCGCCACGCCCTCGGGGACGACGGCAGCGCCGGCAGTGCCCGCCTTCCCCTCGATCATGGAGCTCGGGACTGCCAGCTCCGATTTTCTCAACGAAATCACCACTGCCTCGGGCGCCATCGCGGCAACCGCGTCACGATTGAGGATCGATCCGTACAGCAGGCGGAAGGCAATGCCTGACCCGCCGCTGCCATCGATCGCCGGAAGGGTGGAGATCACCTCCCCTCCCTCGTTCAACGAGGCCGTCAGCGCGCGCAACTTCTCATCGAAGTCGGAGAAGTCGAAACGCACCTGCACCGAAAGGATCTGTTTCCCGCCGCGCACGTTCTCCAGCAGGCGGTGCTCCTCGTACTCGGTCAGCGACTTGCGGGTCTGCTCGTCCAGCGTGAGCTCGCTGAGGGTGTCCCCCGCTTTCTGCTGCGGCTGATTGCTGATGGAGTGATGAATTCTCCGCGCCAGCGCCGAGACATCGACCAGCGCGCCTACCGACGGATCGCTGATGGCGATGACCAGACGGTTCAGGGAGTCCACCGAGTCGTACAGGAGGTCAATCAGCCCGCGATCGATCTCCACCTTTCCCATGCGCAGCCGGTCCAGCATGTCCTCCAGGCTGTGGGAGAGCTCGGAGATCTCACTGAAACCGAGCATCCCGGCGAGCCCTTTGAGCGAGTGGACTTCCCGGAAGATTTTGTTGATCACCTCCGGCCGGACGTCTTTGCCCTGCGACTCGAACTCCACCAGGTCGCGCGACAGCGTATCGAGCAGCTCTTCGGCCTCGCTGGTGAACTCCACTCGCGCTCGATCGTCTTCTTTGGCCATTCGTTGAGGGGAACTGCCGGAAATGGTACAGCCGCGTCAGGGCTGCGTGCGGGAGAAAGTTGTTGGCAAAGGAGATCGCGGCACGCCTCGGGCAACCAGCACCGCCGGCCGTGCCAGCCTAGGCGACTTTCAGCAGGCGCTGCAGCTTCTCCAGGAGATCGTCGGCCTGGAACGGCTTGACCAGATACTCCTCGGCGCCCAGTGCGGCGGCGCGACGACGGTCCTCGTCGCTCGCTTCGGTCGAGATGACCATGATGGGGATGGCCTTGTAGACGGGATGACTCTTCAGAAAGCTCACCAGTTCCAGCCCGTTGATGTCCGGCATGTTGATGTCGGTGAGGATGGCGTCGAAGCGATGGTGGGGAAGCATCTTCAGGGCCTCGAATCCGCTCGCAGCCTCCACGATGTCGAGCTCCACGGGATGATTCCCCGACTCGATGACCGTGGTCAGGTAGGCCCGCATGGAGGAGGAGTCTTCCACCACCAGAATCTTCAACAAGCAGGCACCCCCACGCAGCGCACCCTGCCCCGTCGGATCCCCAGGCAGGAAGCGGCTTTCTTCGGCATCCTGCGCTCTGCGTTCTGCATCGGACTCACCGCTCTCCTGCGCCACGCTCTGCAGCCGAGGCGGCATTCCCGAAGGCATATCCAGCCTGCGAGAGGAAAATCTCCAGACCGGCCACGCTCTCGATCGGCCCACGCTGCTCGGCGTTGTCACCATACAGGATCCCGATGGCGCGCGCCCCATTCATGATCGGAAGGGCGGTCACTTCGGTAGGCAGCAGGCCGCCCATCGCGTTGATCAGCGCGACATTCGCCGGTGTCTTGCGCATCTTCCCGCGGTGGGTCTGGCCCGACTGCGCCACGTCCTCGAGCAGGGATGGCGCTCCGCGCGGAATGCGCATTGCGCGGACGCGGGCATCCATGTCCGGAGCGTCCACGGTCATACCGAAACCGCCGAGGCCGACGAACTCCCGCTCGCGCACCACAAAAATTGCTCCTCGGTCGAGATATCCCTCCGATAGCCTCAGAATCGTCGAAGCCACCTCGCCGACATCGTTGGGGTCTGACAACTCGTTGATGAGCTGCTTGAGCACCCCGAAGCTTCGCTCCACCGTCTCTTTCTCCGCCTCGTCGTAAAAGCGCTTGCCCGCGGTCGGATCGAATCCTCCAGCAAACTGCTCCCACTGGCCAAACGCCCGTTCTGCAAACAGAACCAGCTCCTCCGCAAAAAGCCGCAGCTCTTCCTCGGCCAGACCGGGCTGAAGGCGCGCAGAGGATGGTTTGGTGAGGTAGAGGTCAGCGCCCTTCGCCAGCAGATCGTGCCGGCGTCGCAGATCGGCCTCCTGGTCGATCACCACCACTGGAAGCCGAGGATTTCTGCGCTTGAGCTGCACCATCACCTGCTCGGCCTGGCCTGTCATTTCCAGAAAGGTGACGAAGAAGGTGTTGGTGCGAAGCAGGTTGGCAGTCGCCGAGCGCACGTCCTCGAGCAAACCAAACTGCTCAATTTTCACTCCCTGCTTGCCGAACGCCCGTTTCGCAGCAACCCGGATCATGGGGTTGCTCTCGAACAGCACGACATGACGCTGCAACGCCTCCGGCGACTGGACTTCGATCAACCCGCCGGCCACCTTGAACTTGCCGGACTTCGAAGAGAGGCGGGCGGCAGGCGCGGGCTCAGCAGCGCTCTCCATCGCCACGGGCGCGGCCGTCGCGGACGGGCCAGCAAACGGCGGGGCCGGGATGGGTTCAGACGTCGGGACCGGGCCGGCTTCCGCGGCGGGGAAGGGAACGACGTTGTCGACGGGCGCTGCTTTCGCATCCGGTGCGGCGGATGGTGCGGGCTTCTCTCCCTGCGAGCCGCCGAGGGACTGACCGAGGCCCAGATTCAATGAGGCGGGCGTCGACTCCGCGGGGGCCGAGCCACGCAACAGGGCCTTGCCGATTTTCAGAGACTCTTCCAACCCGCGCAGAGGCTTGAGCTTTTCGCCATCCACCGACGCGATGATTTTCTGGGGCGACAAACCGCCTTCGCGGAAGACCGTGTCGGCGTCGTATTCAACATCGAGAGGACTGGCGCGCTCGCTGAGGATGAAATTGAATTCCCCTTCACGGCTCTGCAGAAGCGGAGTGACGACATCGATGATCCTGCTCCGGATGGCCTCCGCCAGATCTTCCTGGGAAATCAGGTTCATCTCCACGGCGGCGGTTCCATACGGGATGCCGTTCTCCTCCATCTGTCGCAGGGTGACACCGGACCCCGCCGGGATCCGGGAGTCCCGCTCCAGCCATGTCACCAGGTCGGGATACTCAGGCGAGGAAGCGTTGACGATCAGTCCCTGCCGGAACAGCACCGTGTGACGGCCACCACGATCGACGATCTCCAGAACGCCCGTGCGGCGACTGAGGTAAACGATCTGCACAATGTCGGTGAGGGAGAGGTCTTCCAGTCGCCCCAGCAGACTCATCGAATCCCCCGTGCCGGCCTGGGGCACGCGAGGAGCGGGAGGCGGAGAGGCGTGAACCGTCCGCGCGGCCAACGCAGGAGACCGCGGCAACGCGGTCGGGGAGCGGGAGTGTTCACGACGCCAGATTGTAGCGTTTCAGGATGCCGTCGAGGATTCCGTTGATGAACTGCGGGGACTTCACCGTCCCGAACTTCTTGGCGATCTCGATGGCCTCGTCGATGATCACCAGCTTCGGCGTGTCATTCTCGTGAAGAAATTCATAGATGGACATGCGGATGATGTTGCGATCCACCGCCGCCATCCGGGACAGCCGCCAGTTGTCGGCCTGCGCCGTGATCATCTCGTCGATTTCGGCCAGATGAATCACCGTCCCCTGGAAGATCTTGCTGGCGAACTCCCGCGTGTTGGGGTTCGCCTTCTGCAACTCCTCGAAGGTCTCCACGATGGTCTGGGGCGCATTCCCCGACATGTCGTGCTGGTAGAGCATCTGGAGCGCGAGCTCGCGCGCTTTTCGTCGAGCACCCATTGGTGAGAAGTTCTTATCCTTTCTTCGTGCCAAGAGTGGCAATCGGCACCGGGGGCTTCTGCAGCCGATCGTTCTTTGCATGGAGCGCGCGGAATAGCGTGGCCATCTCGATGGCGGCGAGCGCCGCTTCCCATCCCTTGTTGCCGCCCCCGGAAGAGGAGCGAGCAATGGCCTGCTCCATGGTGTTGCAGGTAATGACCCCGAAGGCCACCGGAATCTGCGTGTCCACTGCGATTCGAGACAGCTCGGCGGTCACCTGAGCGGCGAGAAAATCGAAGTGAGGCGTGTCCCCGCGGATGAGACATCCGATGGAGATGATGGCGTCCACGTTTCCGGTCCGAACGACGGCCATCACGGCCGCGGGGATCTCGAAGGCCCCAGGCACCCGGACCAGGCTGACCGCGTCGTCGTCAACTCCATGGCTGCGGAGTGACGTGAGCGCTCCCTGCAACAACCCCTCGACGATCTCGTCGTTGAAGCGGCTGGCCACCACTGCGATGCGCAGCCCTTCACCATGAACATCGCCTTCGAAAGAACGCATGAGCGGGCGGATTAGAGCCACCCTCCGACGTTTCGGAAGGAAACTCCGGCGCAGCGTCCAGAGAACGGAAACCGCCGCCGGGAGCCATGGGCCCACGTGACGCGGTGGGATTACTCGCCAGCGCGCGCCACGACGGGGGCCGGCTCCTCCCGATCGGTATAGAACTCCACCAGCCCCTCATAGATCGCCTCGGCGACCTCCTGCCGGTATTTCGCCGTCTTCATCAGCCTGCGATCGTTCGCGTTTCCCAGATTGCAGATCTCCAGGAGCACGCGCGTGGGAACCAGGTTGTAGCGGATGATCGCCGGAACCCATTCGCGGCCATTGCGCACCACGTTGTCCCGCACCGGATTGAAGGGATGAACCTTCAGCGCATTGTTTTCGAACGAGTCGATGATGGACTCGGCGAGATCGCGTGACAGTCCCTCCGCAGCCAGTGATTCCCGCTCCGAATGCTGGACCACTGGATTCTCACGAACTTCCGCCCGAGCCAGATACACCCGTTCCTTTTTCTCAAACGAGCCCCGCACGTAGCGTTCGCCGGGGATGTAGGCCATGGCTCCGCGCAGAGAGGGATGCAGAGAATCTGCGTGGATCGAGAGGAAGACCACCTTTTCCTCCGGAACGCCGGTCTTGAGGGCCCGACGGAAGATCGAGTTCGACAGGTACCAGCGGAGATTGACGCCGATGACCGGATTGCCCAGCTCGAACCTCGGCGAGGTCAGAACGAAGTGGTCGGTCTGTTCGCGCAGCACATCGCGCTCGATCACGCTGTACCCATTCTGCTTCGATCGAGTGGTGGCATACACGTTCGCGGCGGACTTCTTTTCGAGGACCCGTTTCAGGCGGCACATCACGTCGTAAACGTAGCTGGACTCCCACACGCCCTCGTGCGTCGTGCCGGCGTCGCGCCCGCCATGGCCGGCATCCAGAATGATGCGCACATCCCGCAGCCCTTTGGCACGGGAGCGGCGGGCAAGCTTCGCGCTCTCCCGTCTCCCCTCCTCCCGCGCCAGCCGCTGAGGATCGTCAGCAGGAAGGTACTCCGGGAGCAGGAGGGACATGGGAATCTTCACGTGATAGCCAACGCGCATCCGCGAGACATCGCTGATGTCGTTGAACTTGACGATGCGATCGAGCACGTCGCCGACGTCTTTGGAGTAGACCCGGCCGGTGAATCGGATGGCCACCGACGAATAGAGCGCTTCCCCTTTCTGGAGTCGGTACACGGCGTACGGCTCCGGAGCGTCGCGCTCGTAGATCAGCGACGGCTGGCCGAGGGGAATCGCTTCAGGAACCGCAGGCGCTCCGTCCGCATCCGCTGCTTCCTGCTCACCCGGATCGTCTTCCGATTTCCGAACCTCGGCTGTCTTCGATGCATTCGTTCCCTCCGTACCAAGTGGTGTCGGTTCCCTGGTCAGTTCGTGGGTCGACTGCTGGATCGTTCCGGGACGAGGCGTTTCCGCCCGGTTGGCCCGATCGGTCGCCGCACTGGCGACACCATCGGCAAACGGCGCTGCCAGAAGCGCCCTGGGGATGAGGATGACGTCGCCCTTCCGGGTCGACAGTGTCTGGGTCGGATTGGCCTTGCGGAGCTCTCCGTAGTTCTCCCCTTTCCCGGTGAACCACTCCGCGATGTTCCAGAGCGATTCGCCCTCCACGCCGCTCGACCCAACCACGACGTGCCGCCAGCCAGCGGCGTCGAGCTTGTCGTCGGGGAAAAGCGCCTTGACGACGTCGCGTTGCAGTGCGGGCCTGAGCATGGGCAGAGGAACGCGAACGAGCTGCTCGCTGGTCAGAGCATCGCCAGCGTGATTGAACGCGGCAATCTCCTTCCATCGTTCCGCATCGCCGGTCAGCCGTTTGGAGAGCCTTGTCCAGGCGTCGCCGCGATGAGGCGTCACCACGATCTCCAGCGTGTAGTCCGAGAGAAGGGAGACGGAGAGCTCGGGAGTGATCTGCGAAGGGGCGGGACCGATACGGGAGGGGGCAGCGGACAGGACCGCCGGAAAAAAAAGGACTGCGCACCACCACACCCACCCATTCCGCACGCTTGAAATTGTAACGCACGGGGACGCAAAGCGTTGTCCCGGCAGTCTCCGGTGCCCACCACTCCCGTGCCAGATCGGTTAATCTCAGGAAATGGGCTGGTTTTCTCTCTTTCAACGGTCCGGGCCGAGGCTGCGCGTCCGCCCGAGCGTGGAGAACCTGCACGCTCTGACCAAGGATGCGCCGGCGCTGCTGATCACCAACGTGGGGCGCGCCGCTGCGCATGACGTGGTGGTCTCCATCCGCGTCCGCCACAGTGCATTCCAGTTTGACCCGGTCGAGCTCTTGGACTCCGAGGCTGAGGCGCCGCTGCTCCACTCGTCAGCGGGAGGGCGATTCAAGCTCGAGCAGATGACCGTGAGCGCGCACTGGTTCCGCATCGCCCTGCGGGCCATCGTGCAAGACGTCAAGGAGACCCTCCGCATTCCGCTGACCATCCGCTATCGAGACGACCAGGGCACGATCCGGACTTCCTACGCCATGCTCATCTGCGATGAACACTTGCGCCTGCGCGTCACGGACTGACGCTCCGGAACGAGGGCCGGTAGAACTCTGTCGACGCCGGAACTTCTCCACACTTCGAGATCCCGTCAGGACGAACCGTTGCGAAACTCGGGCGCGCGCTTCCAGTAACCGGTCTCCCCTTCGAAGAAGGCGCCTGCGCGAAACAACGATCGCTCGTCGAAGTGTCGTCCCATCATCTGTAACGAGAGTGGCAGGCCGTCGCGCGAGAATCCCGAGGGAATGGCGATGGCCGGGATGCCCACCAGGTTTGCCGGCGCGGTGAAGATGTCGTTCAGGTACATGGAAAGTGGATCGGCCAGTTTGGCTCCGATTGCGAACGCCGGCTCCGGCGTGGTCGGTGTGAGCAGCAGGTCGAAGCGCTGGAACGCCAGGTCGAAGTCCGCGCGAAGCCGCTCCCGCACTTCCTGAGCACGCGAGTAGTAGGCGTCGTAGTAGCCGGAGGAGAGTGCGAAGGTCCCCAGCATGATCCTGCGCTTGACCTCTTCACCGAATCCCTCACCACGCGACGAAAAGTAGACCTCCTCGATGGTGGAGGCCGCACTTCGTTTGCCGTAACGGATTCCATCGAAGCGCGCCAGATTCGCGCTGGCTTCCGCATTGGCCACCACGTAGTAAATCGCGATGGAGTAAGGGATCGACGGGATGCTCACCGTCTCGACGGACGCCCCCCCGTCCCGCAGCACCGTGAGTGCCTGCTCGAAGTTCGCCAGAACCTCGCCATCGAGGTTCTCCACCGCCTCCCTGACCACCCCGAAACGCATTCTTCGGATGCCGGCATCCGTGCCGGAACCGTAATCCTCGACCTCCCGATCGCTCGAGGTGGAGTCCAGCGGATCCCTTCCGGCGATGACCGAGAGCAACTCCGCAGTTTCCCGCACCGTCTTGCTGATGATGCCGATCTGATCGAGCCCCGATGCGAAGGCGACCAGTCCCCTGCGGCTGATGCGACCGTAGGTGGGCTTCAATCCAAACACGCCACAGAACGCGGCAGGCTGACGCACCGAGCCTCCCGTTTCTGAGCCCAGAGCTGCGGGCACCATGCGTGCGGCCACCGCTGCTGCCGAGCCTCCCGACGATCCACCGGGCACACGACTGAGATCCCAGGGGTTGCGCGTCGGGCCGAATGCAGAGTGCTCGGTGGAAGAGCCCATGGCGAACTCGTCGAGGTTGGTCTTTCCGAGGATCGTGGCGCCGGCAGCGCGCACCCGCGCAATGGCTGTGGCATCCCGGGGCGCAACGAAGTCGCCCAGAATGCGCGAGCCGCAGGTGGTGGGCAGCGAGGACACGTTGATGTTGTCCTTCACCCCGAGCGGCATTCGCGACAGCCGCTGCTCCTGTTTCGTTTCCTGCCCCGCGTCCACCGCCTCGGGTTCAGTGACATGCAGGAAGGCATGGACCTCCCCATTGCGACGGGCGATGACCGCACGACAGGCCGCTTCGTACTCCGCGCCGGTGCTCTGCCCCTTTCCCTCGCTCCAGGGAAGATCGAGAACGTCAGTCACCGAGAACCCGGGGCACGAGGAAGTAGCCCTCACCCCAACCGGATGCGTTGGCGGCCACCGTTTCGCGATCGATCCCGCCCACCGGCACATCCTCACGGAAGGATGGCTGCGCTGAGGGCGGTGCAAAAACGGCCGCGGAGGCCGCCGGAGCCGTCGTCAGTTGTTCGATGTAGGTCAGGATCCCGGTCATCTCCGCCGCCATACGATCGAGTCCGGCCTCATCGAAGCGAAGGTGAGCCAGGATAGCGATCCGCGCCGCCTCCTCCCGTGTGATCTGCATGAGAGGAGTGTATCGCTTGCGCCAGCGGGGAGGACTCCGCCATTCGAGAGGCCCTGAGTTCAGGCATGCGGCACCGCGGTGCGTTCAGCGACCGTTGCGCATCATTTCGGAGAATCGATGCACCAGTTGGGGATCGAACTGACTGCCCGCGGCGCGCTCGATGATGTCCATTGCCCGCTCGTGCGTCTCCGGAGGCTGGTAATTGTCCACGGCGATCATCGCTTCGTAGGCATCGCAGATCTGCACGATGCGGGCGGCCACGGGGATGTCCTCGCCGCGCAATTCGTTCGGATAACCGCGACCATCGAAGCGCTCATGGTGGGACAACACAGCGCGGGCCGTCTCCGGACCGAGGAGCGGCTCGACCAGAGCCGCGCCAACGGAGGGATGCTCGCGCAGCATGCTCAACTCTTCGGGCGAGAGATTTCGCTTTCGATAGAGAAGGTCATAATCCAGCACGCGCATCCCGCAATCGTGGGTGATGGCCACCACACGCGCGCATTCGGCTTCCGCGGGCGGGAGGGCCAGGAAGCGGGTGAACTCTTCGGTCCGGGTAACCACGGCGTCGGAGTGGCGGCGCAACTCGGGGAAGTGGTTGAAATCGGGCTCCAGCAACGCTTCGCCCACCCGCGCCCTCATGGCGTAGGTGGCGCTCCGCATCATGGAGTGCTCGATGGTGGACTGCAGCTGCGTATGCAGCGCCGCAAGCATCTCGTGCGCGGCACGGTCGGGATTTCCCGAAAACGCCACGGTCAGATACAGGCCCGTCATCGGTCCGGCATTCACCGGTGCGGTGAACACCTTCTGCATCTGCGCCGACGCGATCGGTGGAGCGGTGAGGCCGAACGGCTGTTGCACGCTGGTGCGTACCAGCGTCGAGGCCTCCCCTCGCTTGGCCAGCCACGCCGTGAGCTTGGCCTGTAGAAAACTCATCCCCTCATCGGTGATCGTCGAGCGAGAGACCACCTCCTGCAGTCCGCCCAGATGTCCGAACGCCGAAAACGAGGCCACCAGCGCTGTGGGGATGAGCAGAATCGTCCGGAGCATGTCCCGCACGGCGACCATCTCGACCTCGGTGATCCGTTCGGGGGGAGGGGGCGCGACGATGCGCTCCGCAACCGACCGCGCTTCCTGAATGATGGTGGCCGCGCGGGGCAGATGACTGTGGGCCGAGGGCATGGAGATCGTCGGCGCGGAGCTGGGCGGGGGGGCAACGGCGGAAGGGGGCGCCTTCGGCACCGCGATCTCCATCATCGGAGGCCACTCGGCGACCATCGGTGTGGGCGGCGGTGGGGGAGGTGCGGCAACTTTCGGTGCAGCAAGCGCCGGTGCCGCGGCGGCCGGCGGCGAGTTGTGCGGTGAGCCGGCCATCACCACCGCCCCGCCCGAAGTCGGCGTATCCGAAAGCGTGATGAACCGCTGCCCGAAAACATTCTTGTTTCCGAACAGGGCGACGATACGATCAGCGATCTTCTGTCCCTTCTGCAGATCGTCATTCTCGAAGGGCTGCTTGTTGCCCTTGTCGCGCATGTCGACGACACCGACCAGCTGGCCGCGGAGATAGATCGGAGCGACCAGCAGCCGATCGGTCGACGCTTCGTAGAGCAATTCGGAAAACCGCGGCTCCACCGACAGTCCATTGACGAAGAATGCGGTACGTCCCCGGCCGCTCCGATCGATGACCGGATCATTGCGATCGGCGACCGCGCGCAGCCCCCCTCGGAAGCCGAACTGCGTGACCATCTCATACCGCTCGTCGCCGTCCCAGAGGTACAGCGCCGCCTTGGTGGCGCGGATCTCCACCGCGCAGTCATAAAGGATTTCTTTCAGTTTTGACTGCAACTCCTGGATGTCTGGATGCACGACCAGAGTGTATTACGGCCCCGCGTCCAGCCGGTCGCAGACGTGGAGGCGAGGCTTTTTCCGTCGGTGGTCGTCTCCCATCAGGAGCTCCCATCGCGGCACCGTTCTCGCTCCTCAGGTCTCATGTCCCTTCGCGTCATGACCTACAACATCCAGGGTCAGGCAGCGCGGATTCGCTCCGATCACATCGAGCGGATCGCACGGCTGATCTTGGAAATCCAACCCGATGTGGTCGGGCTTCAGGAGGTCCATCGCGGAGGATGGCAGGCACGCTCCCGCGATCAGGCTTTGGAGATCGAGCGGCTGACCGGCTTGCAAATGGTCTTCGGAGCCGCTCTGACCACAGCGCGTCACGCCTTCGGAAACGCCATCCTCACCTCGGGAACAATTCTCGGCTCTCGCCTTCATCCGCTCCCCGGCCGGGGAGAACCCAGAGCGCTGCTGGCCTGTTCGGTCGAAGCCCGTGGCATCGTCTTCGACCTGAGCGTCACTCATCTTGCCGCGTGGGGGCCGATCGGTGCGCGGGCCCGTGGTCAGCAGGCAATGGAAGTGGCGCGTCTTGTGTCGGCCATGGAGGGACCGATCATTCTGACCGGCGATTTCAATGCCCATCCTTCCCGTCCCGAATTGCAGCCTCTTCACCAGGGACCGTTGATGCTCTCCTGCTTCCGCGGGGATGAGGTGTCCTACGCCAGGACGAAACAATGCCTCGATTCCATCCTCATCGACCGGCAGTGGCGCGTCACCCAGGCGGACGTTTGCAGGGAGGGTCCCAGCGACCACTGGCCGATGGTCGCGGAACTGGAACGCCTGTGATGGGGGGAACGGAGCGCATTCCGAGGTCCCAACGCGCGAAGGGAAAACTGGCGGGAGGAGATGCAGCCTGCGCGGCAGACCGTCTTGGAGCGCGATTATGGCGGAGCCTCGGGCGACCTGCGCCGCCGGCAGTGCCGGCCTAGCCGGTCGCGCGCGTCATCAACGTCTCGAGGATCTCCGATTCGGTCGGAAATCTCCCTTCGTCGTGCTTGGAGAAGATTTTCTGACCGTCGACGCTGACCACGAAGACTCCGCCGCTTCCACGGACGATCTCCGACTCGATATTCAATTTCTTCTTGATCTCAGCCGCCAGACTGGAGGCTCGGGGAAGGTAGTTTCAAACGCCGCAGTAATCGATTCGAACGTGCATGGGGGCCCGATCCTTTGTGCTGATGAGACTCTCGTTCAGATGGACTTCACGAGGACGGCAGTGATGTTGTCGAGACCGCCGCGCTGGTTTGCGACATCGATCAATTGCTGACAGGCGATCTCGAGGTTCGCAATGTTGTCGCTGACCAACTTCTGAATCTCATCTTCGGGAACCATGCCAGTGAGGCCATCGCTGCAGAGCAGGTAGACGTCGCCCACCTGACTCTCCACCTCGGAGGCATCCGGGTTTACCGACAGAGCGCCGCCCAGGGCTCTGGTAATCACGTTGCGCAGCGGATGTTTCTCCGCCTCCGCTTCGGTCAGCATTCCGGCCTGAACCTGCTCGAAGACCCAGGAGTGGTCGTTGGTCAGGCGGGAGATCTTTCCTTCGCGCACCAGATAGGCGCGGGAGTCGCCGACATGGGCCACCGACATGGTCTCTCCGTCGGCCATGCAGGCCACCACCGTCGTTCCCATCCCGCGCAGCCGCGCGTCTTTACGCATGGCCTCCAGCACGCGGGTGTTGGCCATGCGCAGGGCAGCCATCAGCCGGTTGGTCGTGCGACGAAAATGTTCGTCGTAGGCGTGAGGCCAGGTGCCGTCGTCTTCTTTGGTGTGAACGATGAATTCGGTGATGGAGTCGACGGCGATGCGGGAGGCGATCTCACCGGCGGCATGCCCGCCCATGCCGTCGGCCACGACGAACAGCCGGGCGTCTTTGGACACCAGGAGCGCGTCCTCGTTGTGCTGGCGTTGCCGCCCCACGTGGGTCAGGCCATGTGCCTCGATCTGCATCCTCACCGTACTCTAGCCTTTTTTGAAAAGGGTAAAGCCTTTTCCGTCCTTGCTCTCGCTGCGACCATGCCGGATCTCGGCAAGGGCACTCTGCACTTCGATGTTGTCGGCATCCCACTTGAGGGACTCGTCGAGGTAGCGCTCGGCCTTGGCCACCAGGCCGGCCTTCTTGCAGATCAGGCCTGCATCCTTGAGATACAGCGCATTCACTGGCTCGCGCTGCACCGCACTCTCGATGGCCTGGACGGCCTGACGGGCATAGGAAGGAATCCGGATCGCTGCCAGGGCCAGGTAGTGGAAGGCTTTGGCGTCGTTGGGATTGTGCTTCACCGCCATGTCGAAATTCTCGTACGCGGCCCGGAGGTCTCCCTCCTTGTAGGCTTTGACTCCTTTGTTCAGGTAGGCCTTGCCGACCTGAATGAGGTCCGCTCCGCCTTTTCCCGATGTGCTGGTCATCTCCGAATCGTGCTGCTTCCGGCGAGCGGGGTTGGTGAGCACGTTGACGGCCTCGGTCAGGGTCTGAAACTTCCGCTCCGCCTCTGCTTTGTCCGTGCCCTTGTAGCGATCGGGGTGCTGTTCGCGGGCGAGCCGCCGGAAGCGATCGCGAATCTCCTGCTCGGAAGCAGAGCGCTCCACACCGAGCACTTCGTAGTAGTTGACCTTCATGCGGATTATTTTTTCTGGTTTCGCTGGTCGTAAAGCTTCCGGATGATAGAACGAACGGTCTCCGGAATGCCTTTGTCGTCCTTCAAGCCCTTCAGATCTTTCAAGGTTAAACGATTGATCAACGGCAGAACAACCCCTATCGGAGTCTTGGGGTTCTTCACCAGTGCCGAGACGATGCTGTATTTCGCCATCCACTCACGTTTCATGGTGATCAGGCGCAGAACCTCGTCTTCCACGTTGCGCAGCGCGGCGATGGCCTCCGCTTCCTGATTGGTCATCCGAGGGTTGCGCATCACCGCGGAGCAAACCAGCTTGTTGTGATCGCGCACCAGAATCATGCGTTCGGTCTTTCCGCATTTGAACGCCAGCTTGACTTTCTCCGCCACTCCCATCATCAGGATCTTCGAAAAGAGCGACAGGTTCCTGGTGTCCTTCAACTCCGCCGGATCGATTTCAGGGGGGGCCTGGGGACTGGACGTCCCATCCTCCAGCGCCGCCTTTTCCAGCAGATCGGCGATCGAGTCGTCCGCCAGGGAGAGATCGATTTCCTCCTCGTCCAGCTCCGCCTGCGCCGCCGCCACGCGAGCCCTCTTGTCGAAGAACTCTTCGCGGGCCTCGAGGGCCCGTCGCCGAACGTCGCTGGAGAGCCTGGGGTTGGCCAGCAGAGCGTCCAGAATCTCCGGAGCACGGATGATCCTTGCCTGGTTGATGACCACGATTTCCTGAATGGCAGCATCGGCGCGCGACGCCAGCTCCACGATCGAGGAGTCCGGAACGGCTCGATTCCGGATCAGCGCTTCGACCACATGCGGATCCTCGCTGGCCAGCATCAGAAGGCCGAGATGCTGCGCCGACGCACCCTCGTTGGTGGCAAAACCGTGGACGATCCGCGACGGAATGTCCCCCAGCGAGGTACGCGCGATTGCGCTCAGCTCCGCGTCGGCATGGGTGATCACGAAGGACAGCACGGCGATCAGATCTTCCTGCGGCAGGGGGAGAAACCCGCGGGCAATCGTCTCCACCACCTCGCGCGGATACTCCCCTCCGACGATGCGCTGGATGAGAAGGGATGCCGAGAGCTCTGCCGGGGGCGGACTACTCATGGATGATTCCGGCTCTCCGGCTGCTGCTCCAGCCACGCGCGATCAAAGGTCCGGTCGTGGAGGACTTCGCCGTTCTGTCCCAGCGCGGGGATACGGATCTCATTGAGAGTCAGCGCCAGGCCCGCTGCGTTGCCGATCGTCCGGAAGTGGAAGGAGTCTCTGGCCTCCAGCACGTTGTGATATCCCTTCCGGACCTCTTCGTTCAGAACGTTTTTTCCGTCGGCGTCCAGGACCACCCAGGAGCTTCCGATGGCCTCGACCGTGAGCCTCATGACGTTCGCAGGCGTCGCCGGCGCATTGGCCACCGGAGCGGCGGGGACAAGCGGCTTTTTCAGCGGCGCCGTGCGTTCCGCCCTGACCGGCTCGGCGTCATTCCTGGCCTCGCGCCGGTGGCGAAGGGCCCAGGTGCTGATCCCGATCAAGGCCACGACGATGGCCAGCAGCACGTAGATATTGCGGTCGATCCGCGCGTAAGGCGGCGGAATACCCTTGCGCGGCCGGTCCAGCGGATCCACCGTAGCCGCCGGTGGGTGGGCCAGCCGCTCCAGATGCGGCGACTGTTCGATCCGATCATCCCCCGCCGCCGCGTAGTTGTATCGATTGACCATCTCCTCGGAGCTCAAACCGAGATAGCGAGCGTACTCCCGAACGAATCCCCGCGTGAATACAGGGGCCGGAAGGGTCTTGTGATCGTTGCGCTCGATGGCGTCGAGAAACCGCTTGCTGATCTTGGTGGCGTCTGCGATCTCTTTGAGCGAGATGCCGCGGATCTCCCGCTCGCGTCGGAGCTCTTCGCCGAACGACGCCAGCTCTGAATGTGGCTGCGCATCCTGATCAGGCATGCATGTCCTTCGCCGCTGCGCTCCACCAAACGCACACGCGCACCGCTCCGCAGGGCCGGATTCTACCCCGGATCATTCGCCGCTCCATTCCAGGCCAACGGAAGGATCACGCCCGCTCGCCGCGATCCGAAGCCGCCTCGACCGCAGCACCCGGGAGTCTCTCGATGCATCGGCGGATGTAGACCGACGTGGCGGGGTTTCTGTGGATCTGACGAAGATCGCGGCTGGAAAGGAATCGCAACTGGGAAGCGGCGGCCGCGCGCGGCGTCAGCGGATTGAGCACCAGCGCCTTCCGGAGCGCGTATCGATAGGACCACTTTCCGTCGGACGCCAGCATGCGAAGCTGCTCGGGCAGCGCACGGTCGGAGCCGGCGAAGTGCAGCAGATCGTCCTCCCGCATCCGCTGGTTCTGCAGCAACGACCCGAACACCTTGGGATCGGGATCGAACAGCAGCGCCTTGATCAATGCCGAACTGCATCGCTTCGCCGCAGAAATCTTCTCCCCCAGGCTGAGTTTCGTGAGACGCTGAAGAAGCTGGGTGTCGATGGCCCGTCGCGTCGTCGAAGGAACCTGAACCTCCATCGACAACCGCAGCAGATCGGCCCAGTGAAGGTAGTGCACCAGCTTGACCGCGTGAGCCTGCGGTGTGGCCCGATGGGCGACCAGCGCCAGGCGAACCCCGTAGTAGGCAACCAGCCGGGGGGAATTGGCGACTTTCTGCAGAACCGCCGTGTTGACGAACGGATTCGCCAGAAGCGCAAGCGCTTCGTCTTCGGCAAGCGCCGCCAGCTCGTCCTCGACGAACGCCAGCAGCAGCTCGCGTGAGAACCTCCTGATCTCCTGCAGACGGGATCGGTTCATACCGCAACGCTGATTGTACGAGCACGAATCGTTCGGCGGTTTCGCGAGCACTGGCGGTCCACAACCAGGGGGACCCGGACGTCAGAGGGTCCGGGCCCGCCAGGCCTGGAACATCAGCACACGCCAGAGGGCCACGTCGTGGCTGGCCCCGGCAAGATGCTCACGCCAGAGGCGGCGGACCTGCGATGCGTCGAACCACTCGTCGTCGCCGGGGAGCAGAGCCTCGGCCCAGTCACGCAGCGGACTGCGTAGCCATTCTCCGACCGCCGGCCCGAAACCTCTCTTGAAGGGGCTGATCCGCTTCGCCGGCAGATGGCGTCCCAGAATCCGACGCAGGATCCGCTTGCCCTCGCCTCCCCCTACCTTTTCCGCGAGCGGGAGCGACCATGCAAACTCGATCAGTCGATGATCGAGCAGCGGCTCCCGCCCTTCCAGGCTCACGGCCATGGTGGCCCGATCCACCTTGACCAGAATGTCGTCCGGAAGGTAGGTGACAAAGTCCGCGAACATCTGTGCCTCAGTGGCTCGCAGCTGCGGCCACGCGTCCGGGGAGAGGAGCATGGTCGAAGGAATCGAACCGTCGCGCACGGGGAAACCGTCGGTGGCCACATCGCGAAGATGCAGCCTTTGGACATCGCCGGCCAGAGCAGCGGCGTAGCGGGCGGACCGCTGCTGCGTCTGACCCGAGGCCAGAGAGGACAGAAGTCGGGCCAGAGTCGAAGCAATCGGACGAATCGAGCGCGGAACTCTACCCACGCGATTCCACATCCGCTCCGCCAGAAAGTGTCGATGGTAGCCGCCGAACAATTCGTCGCCTCCATCGCCGGAGAGCGCCACGGTGACATCCCGCCGCGCCAACCGGGAAACCAGGAAGGTGGGAATGGCCGAGGTGTCGGCAAACGGCTCGTCATAGATCGCAGCGATCTCCGGAACGACTCCGATCACCTCCTCGGAACGGAGCAGCAGCGTCCGGTGTTCTGTTCCGAAATGTGCTGCGATGCCGGCCGCTCCGTCGGACTCATCGAGGTCGCTGTCCTCGAATCCAATGGTGAAGCTGCGGATCCGCGAGCTGTGTTTCCGCATCTGCGCGACGACCAGCGAGGAGTCCACGCCGCTGGAGAGAAAGACTCCCAGGGGCACATCGGCAATCAACCGGAGAGAGACGGCGTCGGACAGCAGCGCCTCCAGTTGGTCTTCGGCGTCCTTCGGACTGCCCTCGAAGGGCCGGATGGTCTCCGCGATCTTCCGGGCGTTCCAGTAGACGATTTCCTCTCGATCCCCGCGCTCGTTGATGCGAAGGATCGTTCCCGGGCGAAGCTTTCCGGCATGTTCGCAGATCGTCCAGGGAGCGGGCACGTAACCCAACCGCGCATAGAGGCGCACCGCGCCCGGGCTGACCGCCGGATCAAAATCCGGGAGACGGCGAAAGGCTGTGAGCTCGGAGGCGAAGGAGATTCCGTCGGCGTCCGGCGCGTAATACAGCGGCTTCACGCCCGCCCGATCCCGCACCAGCGACAACTGCCGCTCCCGGCGATCCCACAACGCGAACGCAAACATGCCGATGAATCGATGGACGGCAGACTCCAGCCCCCAGGCGTCGATGCAGGCGAGCATCACTTCGGTGTCGCTATGGCCGCGAAGGGTCGGAAGGTCTCCGGAGCGCGCGAGGTCGTCGCGCAGACGCTGATGGTTATAGACCTCACCGTTGAAAACAATGACGTAGCGTCCACTGGCCGAATGCATCGGCTGGGCGCCGGCAGCGGTCAGATCGATGATGGCCAGCCGGCGAAATCCGAAGGCGACGCCGGCGCCGTCATCGACCCACGTGCCGTCGTCGTCCGGACCGCGATGGGCCAGCGAATCGGCCATCGATCGGGCCGTGGCGACGAGATCGTCCGCACGGCCGCCCCCAAAGGACCACCGTCCCGCTATTCCGCACAAGATCGAGGCCCGGGAGACTCTGATTGCGACCGTTTCGAACGGCGCCATGGATGTCCCGGACTTGCGGCATCGGGCAGCATCCGAAGTACCATGCGTTTTGTGCCGCCGCCGGACTCACGTCGGGAGCGAACGGCCACAATTCTTTCGCACTTCTGGAGACTCTTCATTGCAGAGTTCACGCGACAACATCGATATGCACCACGAGTTTGAGGGCGCTGACGAAGCTGGGATATCCGTCTCTCACATCGTACACGTCCTCCGCGCCTACCGCTTTACTGTTCTGTTCTGGCTGGGCGCGGTCGCGCTGGCGTACCTCATCGTGGCCACGGCTGTGTACCTGAGAAGCCCAGGGGAGCGGCTCACCTCTCAGCCCTTTCGGCTCGACTTCGAGGGAGCGAGCGAGGGACGCTTCCCCAACAGCACGAAGTTCAACGCCGGCGACATCGTGGCCGGGCCGATCCTCAGCACCGTCTACACGAGAAACCACCTGAGCGACTACGCCAGTTTCGGCGATTTCAGCCGCTCGCTGTTCGTGCTGGAGTCCAATCGGGAGTACGAGAACCTGGTCGCGGATTACCAGGCCCGGCTGGCCGACCCGAAACTGTCACCGCTGGACCGGGAGCGCATCCAGAAGGAGTTCGAGCTCAAACGGTCGAGTATCTCCAAAAACGAATACGCACTGCACTACGCCAGAGCGCTGCG
>JBDSGC010000231.1:0-5103 GCA_039919215.1 Thermoanaerobaculia bacterium
ACCCCGCGGCGTTCGCCGAGCGCGTCCGGCGCGAGCCCTCTCTTGCTGCCTTCATCGACGAGAAGCGCTCCACACTTCTCCATCATGCGGTGGTGCATGCGGCAGTGACCGAAGCGCTGATCGCCGCCGGAGCCGATCCCAATCGGCGTGATTCAAGGGGGAACACGCCCGTCCACCTGGCCGGGAAGTGGTGTGCGCTCGATGCGCTGCGATCCCTGCTTGCTGCTGGTGGTGATGCGTCTACACTCGATTCGACGGGGAAGACCCCACTCGATTGGGCGCTGGAGCGGGGACGCGAAGATGTGGCCCGCTTCCTTCGCGGCGAGCCGGATGTGGAGTTCGTCTACATTCGACCTCCGGTACCGCCCCGGGTGCCCGAGAAATTCGGCATTCGAATCTCGGTGCTGCTGACTCTCCTTGCCCTGTTCGTTGCCTGGGTGGGGTGGGCGATCTTGCGCAGCGGTCTGCAGAATCGGCGCGACTACATCGCCCTGCGAGGGCGGGGGGTCGTGGTCGAAGGCACCGTAGTCGACTTCATGGAGGGCAAGTCGACTGGGAGGTCCTCTCGAACCACCCATCGCCCGGTTGTGGCCTACCGGAGCGGCGGCCGTGAGTACCGTCGAATCACCGATCACGCATACGTCTCGGGGAGGCCCGAAATTGGAGTGAAGATGGAGGTCCTCCAGCTTCCGGACACACCGGAGACAGCGCGCGTCGCCGGCCAGGATACCGATGCGTGGCTCCTCCCCTCCCTCCTCGGCTCCCTCGGCATCCTCATCCCGCTCGCATTGGTCACATCGGGACTGCTTCGACGAAATCTCTTTTAGCCGTGGCTCCTGCTGAAGCGACGAATCCTCCTCGGCATTCCTCCTTACAAATATATACTTTGGTAAGGAGACAGGCCATGCCTTCATCAACCATCACCAGCAAGGGACAAACGACCGTGCCGAAGGAAATCCGTGAAGCACTCGATGTCGGGCCGGGCGACAAGCTCACGTGGGAAGTCCACGGCGGACGCGTCGCCATCACCACGGAGCGCCCGGGGCTTTGGCGCTGGGCCGGCTCCGTGAAGGGCGGCCCTGACGACCCGGTGCGGGCGGTCGCGGAAGCTCGCAAACGCAGAGGGCGCATCTGACGTGCAGCAGGTCGTCATCGATGCAAACGTGTTCGTGTCGCTGCTTACCGGCCGGCACGCAAAACAGCACCAAGCCGCACGCGCGCTCCTGCAGGATGCAGAGGATGGCAACCTTGTCGCCATCTTGCCGCAGTTCGTCATCTTTGAAGTGACGTGCGTTCTACAAAGCCTGTACAACGTGAGCGGCCATCGCCTCGCCATGATGGTCCGTGACCTGGTGTCCTTCCCCGGCGTGCGGACGACCGACGACTGCTCATGGCGCCGAATCTTTGAACTGTGGCCGAACCCGATCCCCGGCATGGCGGACGCGTCGATCGTCGCCCTGGCCACGACGAACCGATACGAAGCGGTAGCCACGTTCGACCGCAAGCTCGCCAAACGCCTTGACTCGTTCGGTCTCGCGGCGTACTGGTAACCGCCGTCCGCCGGGCGGCGCACTCCGGATCACACAGAGCGGACCTGTCGAGAGAACCTGCGGGGGTCACCCCGAGCCCGACGAAGGTGGTAGACAACGCTCGAGAATGCGGCAGTTCCCACCGACCGCTTCGATCGGTTCGACAGCCGAGTGGGGATCCCAGCCATCCCGAGATTGTGAGTTCGTCCCGAGGCTTCCAAGCCTCTTATGGTGCGCTGCCTTTCGGTCCCGCGGACGCCGCTCCTGCGCTGAGCGCGTCGACGAAGAATCTGGTGATCTCCACCGCGGAACGGATCCGGTTGGCGGTCTTCCGCCAGCCGTGGCCTTCGTCAGGAAACAGGATGTACTCCACCGGGACGTTGCGTGCTTTCAATCCATTGACCACCTGCTCCGCTTCCACCACCGGCACGTTGGTGTCGTTCGCGCCGTGAAGGACGAACATCCGCGCCTTGACCCGATCGAGGTGATGGATGGGCGACAGATCGTGAAGCATCTGCTTCTGCGTTCTCGGATCGCCGTACTCGATGGTGGAGATCGCGGCCATCCACGGCTGGCTATGCGCGAAGAAGGTCTCGAAGTTGACCACGCCGAAGAGGTCGGCGCCGGCGCGGAAGAGATCGGGGTACTCCGTCACGCCCGCCATCACCATGTAGCCGCCGTACGAGCCACCCATGATTCCCAGTCGCGCCGGGTCGGCGATGCCCTGGGTGGTCAGGGCGTCGGCCGTGGCCTTGATGTCTTTGACGCCATTCACCCGCAGCGGTCCGTTGTCCAGATTGATGAAGGTCTTGCCGAAGCCCGACGAGCCGCGAACGTTCGGAAGGAAGCTTGCGATGCCGGCCGTTGCCAGCGCCTGCACCTGCGAGTTGAACGACGGCCGCGACTGTCCTTCCGGCCCGCCGTGGTAGATGAATACGGTCGGGTAGGGCATCTTCCCCGACGCTGGACGATAGAGCCAGCCGCTCATTCTCACTCCGTCATGCCCGGCGTATTCGATGAGCTCAGGGCGGACCAGCGCGGCGAGATCGACGCCAGCATGCGGGCTGAGTGAGATGCGGCGGAATTTCAGATCGGCAGTCGACGCGATCCAGACATCCGAGGGCGCCGAGGCGCCGGAGAGGGTGGCGGCAAGGCGATCGCCGCTACGGGTGAAGGTCAGGTCGCCGAGCAGTTCCTGCGGCAGGCGTGGCGTGGCCACCGTCGCGCCACTTGTCGCGCCGCTGGTCGCGCCACTTGTCGCGCCGCTGGTCAGATCGACCATGGTCATCTCCGATCGGCCGGCCACGTTCCAGTTCAGTGCCCCTCGTGTGCCGGCGTCGTTGATCTCCACGGACTCCAGCTCAGCACCGGCACGCGCGACCACCGTCTCCAACCGTCCGGCCTTCCCTTCCTGAATGCGCACTCGCTGCAGTGCGGCGAGATCGCGGCTGTCGTTGCCGGCCAGCCAGATGGTGTTCGCATCGGCGCCGAAGCGGCCGGCGAAGGATGCAGGAGGCTGATGGCGTGTGACCAGCAACTCCTCTCCCGACTGCAGGTCGACGCGATACAAATCGTTGTTCCCTCGGCTGATCAGGCGATTGATGAGTGCGAATCTGCCGTCCGCACTGATGTCTGAGCAACGGCCGATGCCGCTGTTCCTGGCGATCAGTCTGGAGTCGCCGGTGGACACATCCACGAGGTAGTCGTCCATGGCATCGGCGGAACGTCGGTTGGAGGCGACGGTCAGGAACCGGCCGTCACGGCTCCAGACGTTCAACCAGTTGTTGTCGGCTCCTCCCGGAGTGAGACGGCGAAGGCCAGTCCCGTCAGGACGGACCACGGAGACCTGCTCGTTGAGACCGCCGCCGGGCGCCACCTGCACGGCGAGCCAGTCGCCCGCGGGCGACCACGACATCGCACTGACCGGGTCGTCGAGCGCCGTGACCTGCCGGGGCCACCCCCCTTCGGAGCCCACAATCCAGACCTGAGGAGATCCGCTCATGTTCGACAACACGGCGATCCATTTGCCATCCGGAGAGAACGACGGCGACGTCGTGCTGCCGATCTTCGCCATGCGGGCGACCGACGTTGCCAGGTCGCCCGCCGCGACACTGGCGGCGGAGAGTGCGAGGGTCAGGGCGATGAGTGGGAGCGGTCGACGGATCATGGTTCCTCCATCGCGAGCCTAACAGAAGAGGGTTCAAGCTCGTCGCGCGAGCAACCGGCAGCGAGCGGAACCACGCATCGACACGCCGATGGAGACCCTGCGAACATTCAGCAGAGTCAGTGGCACGCGTCTCCCCCTGGTGTTTGGTGGTGACGCTTAGAGAAATGGTCCCACTTTCTTTCCTGCGTTAATCTGTCGTCGTGGCACCAGCCGACGAAAGCGAGTGGAAGACGCGTAAGGCGAGAATCGATCCTCGTCTCGACGCTCTCGGCTGGAAGCGCTCTCCGTCATCAGCTTTGCGTGCTCACCGCACCGAGGAACATCCCACCGAGCACGGTCCGGCAGACTACGTGCTGCACGTCAACGAAGCGCCCATCGCTGTCGTGGAGGCGAAGAAGCTGACCGTTGGGCCGCAGAACGTATTGACGCAGGCGCAGCGGTACGCGCGCGGCCTCGCTGCACCGGGCGTGCGGTTCGGTGACTACGGCGTCCCGTTCCTTTACTCCACCAACGGCGAAGTCACCTGGTTCCATGATGTCCGGCATCCGCTGAACCTTTCCCGAAAGGTCGCAAACTTTCACACACCCGCGGCCCTGCACGAGGCGCTGGGCCGCGACTTCGAAGGTCAGTGCCGCGATCTGTCGGAGCTCGAGTTCTGGCATCCGAAGCTTCGTCCCTATCAACGGGACGCCAATCACGCCATCGAGAATGCGATCGCCTCGCGGAAGCGTCGGATGCTCGTGGCCATGGCCACGGGGACCGGCAAGACGTTCACCCTCGTTCACGAGATTTACCGGCTGATGAAGGCGGGCGTGGCGCGTCGGGTGCTGTTCCTTGTGGATCGCCGTGCACTCGCCGCCCAGGCGGCCCGTGCCTTCGCTTCGTTCGATCCGGAGCCGGGGCTCAAATTCAATCAGATCTATGAGGTGTACACGCAGCGTTTTCAGCGGGACGATTTCGATGAAAACGACGTCTTCGATCCGAACGTCATGCCGAACGCCTATCTCACCGATCCAAAACCGGGCCAGACGTTCGTCTTCATCTGCACCATCCAGCGGCTGGCGATCAATCTGTTTGGACGTGAAGGAATGCTGGAGGGGCGCGAAGGCGACGCGGAAGAAGATGCGATGCACCTTCCCATCCCCATTCACGCGTTCGATTTCGTGGTCGCCGACGAGTGCCATCGCGGCTACACCGGCCAGGAAGTGTCGGTATGGCGGAACACCCTCGAGCACTTCGACGCCATCAAGGTTGGGCTGACCGCCACGCCCGCCTCGCATACCACCGCCTACTTTTCGGAAATCGCCTATCGGTACGAATATGAGCGTGCGGTGCGCGAAGGCTATCTCGTCGACTACGACGTCATTACCCTTCGCTCGAACGTGCGGATGAACGGTGTGTTCATGT